>NZ_JBHXLO010000028.1:34730-128810 GCF_042721395.1 Lentzea sp. NPDC058450 | reverse complement strand
TCGCAAGGGCCCCGAAGTCAAGCCCCAATCGCACACCCCAGGTCTTTCGTCGAGACCCGCGCAACCAACTCTCGCAACCGCAGCCCAACCAACAAAACGCAACCCACCCCGCTGGAACGCGACAGCCCACCCACGGAACCGGAACTAAGCGATCTTCGGCACCGGAGCAGCCGGCGCAGCCGCCACGCCAGGAACGTCCTTCTCCGCCAACCGTTCCGTCTTCGCCCAAGTGTTCCGCCCGGCGACATGCCGGTACAACGCCCGCAACGTGGACACGGACCCCAAAACCAAGAACCCCGGATAGACGAGCCCGACCAGCAGACACCGCCACAACGGTTCGTCGCCGTGCCGCACCCGGTGCACCACTCCCCAGATCAACCCGGGCAGCACCAGCGCGAGAAACCAGATCCCCAACGCCGGCAAGGCGTTCGAGCCACCGGCCGCGAACCCGCCGACCGAGTGCCCGCTGACCTGAGCGTAGAAGTTGACCCCCACCAACCCGGTCACCAGCAACGTCATCGGCGCGACCAACCAGGGCGTCAGCAGGTACTGCAGGAACTCCAGCAACGCCACCGATCCGACGTGCCGAGCCCGGACCAGCTTCGGCACGTACCCCAGGCACTGCAGGTTGCCCTGCCCCCACCGGGTTCGCTGCCGCAGCAACCGAGAAACGTCGACCAACCCTTGCTGCGTGATCGTCGCGCGCGTGGCGTACCGGATGCGCTGACCGGCCAGGTGCACGCGCAGCCCGAGCTCAAGGTCCTCGACCAGACAACTGGACCAAGGCGCCGATCCCAGGTCCATCAACGTCTTCAGGCGCACGAACTGCCCGTTGCCGCCCAGCCCGACGGTGCCGACGACGTCGCGCAACGACTGCGAGGCGTCGACGACGCAGCTGAACTCCAGGTCCTGCAGGAACGCCAGCAGGTTGGTGCGGTTGTGGATGCGCACCCGGCACTGCACGGCGCCGACGGACCGCTGGCCGAAGTACGCGCCGATCTCGGTCAGCATGCCCGGTTCGCCGCGGCCGTCGCCGTCGATGACGCCGACGATCGTGCGGTGCACGGTGCCGGCCTCCTCGGCGAGGTCGCGGATGTAGCGGAAGGCGTGGTTCAGCGCCTCGCCCTTGCCCTGGCGGGCGTCGGGGAGGGTGCGTCTCAACACGTGCAGGCGGTGGTCGTCGATCTGGGCCAGCACGTGCGGGGTGCGGTCGTCGGAACCGTCGTCGACCACGACGACCTGAACAGGGGTGCGGGCGCCGTCCAGGGCGAGTGCGGCGCGCACGGTGTTGGCTACGACACGTTCTTCGTTCAACGCCGGAATGACGATCCAGTACTCCAGCGGATGCCGGGACAGAACGTCCGATCCGCCCGGTTTCGGGCGCCACCAGACGAACGCCGCGAGCACCAGGTTGTAGCCGGGCCAAAACACCAGCAAAACCAGCATGAACGTCGCGAAATGTGTGGTGTCTGTCATAAGACAAACCTGTCTACAAAAGCTCCCGCGAGGGCAACGGCAGGGAGTACGAGGTGAGGTTGACGCATTTCATACCTGTGAAAAGCTACGGAGAGTGGGTTCGATATCCCAGACGGCAGGGCCGTGAGCTGGTCTTCGAGGCGAGACTAGAGCCAGCCGGGCGGGGCGTCAACCGGCCATATCGGGGACGAATAGACCTTAGTTGCACATTGCCCGCATTGTGATCACCGTTATGGCGGTACCTCTTCGAGGCGAGTACCAATTGATTGTCAGCGGAGATCGATCGCGACGGTGTCGGCGCATGTTCGCCGCGCGTGCCTGAAGAGTGCAAGAGGTAAAAAGATGGGACCAAGTGCCCTGGTGCCCGGCCCTCGGCAGTTCTGCTCGGAGGAGGTTCCGGAGGTTTTCCTGGTCGCGGGAACGCGTCCGGAAGCGGTGAAGATGGCCCCGGTGGCCGCCGCGATGTTCGCGGGCGGCCGCATTCGGCCGGTGCTGGTGAACTCGGGTCAGCACCCCGAGATGGTCGACCAGGCGCTGGAGTCGTTCGGCTTCGCGGCCGACGTCAGGCTCAAGCTCAACCGCGTCTCCGGCGGGCAGGCCGAGCTGACCAGCCAGCTGCTCGAGGAGTTCGACCGGCTGCTCACCGAACGCGCGCCCGGCGCGGTGCTCGTCCAGGGCGACACGACGACGACGCTCGCGGGCGCGCTCGCCGCGTTCTGGCAGCAGATCCCGGTCGTGCACCTGGAGGCGGGGCTGCGCTCGCACGACCTCACCTCGCCGTTCCCCGAGGAGGGCAACCGCAAGGTGGTCGGTCAGCTCGCGTCGCTGCACCTCGCCCCGACCGCGGACTCGGCCGCGCACCTCGCCGCGGAGTCGTTGCGGGGCAACAACGTCCTGACGATCGGCAACACCGTGGTGGACGCCGTGCTCGACGTCGCCGCCCGCCGCGCGCCCTACGGCGACGCGAAGCTCCAGGAGATCGAGAACCAGGTCCATCGTGGACAGTCGCGGCTGGTGCTCGTCACCACGCACCGGCGCGAGTCGTGGGGTGAGCCGCTCGACCGCGTGCTGCACGCCGTCGCGGACATCGTCGCCGCCCGTCCGGACGTCGAGGTGGTGCTGCCCGCGCACCCGAATCCCGCCGTGCGCCGCCAGGTTCTCGACGTGCTCGGGGGCGTCCCGCGCGTCACGATCACCGACCCGCTGCCGTACGCGCAGCTCGCCCGGCTGCTCGCGCAGTGCACGCTGGTGCTCTCCGACTCGGGAGGCATCCAGGAGGAGGCGCCGTCGTTCGGCGTCCCGGCGCTGGTGCTGCGGGACGTGACCGAACGCATGGAGGCCGTGAACTCGGGCTGTGCCGTCCTCGTCGGCACCGATCGCGAGCGCATCACGTCGCTCACCCTCCAGCTCCTCGACAGCCCCGCCGCGCGCGACGCCATGACCGCCGACGGCAACCCGTTCGGCGACGGCCTCGCCTCCGTGCGCACCGAACAGGCGCTGGCCTGGCTGCTGGGCCTGCAACAGCAGCGACCCGCCGAGTTCGCCCCCTACGCGGGCAGCGCCACCGTGCGCGCGCCCGGAGAAATGGACGTCGCATGAGCAGTCGACTCCGCACGGCCGCGGTGGGCGTGGCGCTCGCCGCCGCGCTGATCCCGGCGCCCGCCCTCGCGGCGCCGGCCCCGGGCCCGGCCGGCGAGCTCGTCGAGAACGCGTTACCCGCGCCGCCGAAGCCGCCGGCCAAGCCGGCGACGACCAGCCCGCGCATCGCCAAGCGCACGACGCAGCCCACCGCGGTGTCGTCGGCGGTCGGCACGCAGGCGGCCGGGACGAACGGCGGTGCCGCACCCGGTGCGAAGGCGACGCAGAAGACGTTGGTGCTCTACGACAACACCGGCTCGTGGGCCTGGCTCGGCGAGGCGTACGCGGTGCAGACGGGCAACCTCGTCTCGCACGGCAGCGCGTACGTCATGCACCCAGTCGGGTCCTACACCGCCGGTGAGATGTCGGCCTACACCGGCGTGATCTACCTCGGGTCGACCTACGACGAACCGCTGCCGGTCGCGTTCCTCGACGACGTGCTCACGAACACCAAACCGGTGCTGTGGATGGGGCACAACATCTGGCAGCTCACCGCCCGCGCGCCCAGCTTCGCCACCACCTACGGCTGGAACTGGGTCCAGTACGACTTCGGCGCCGCGACCACGGTCCGGTACGAGAACACCGACCTCGGCCGCAGCCCGCTCGCCACGCCGTCGGGGCTGATGGTCACCTCGATCACCGACCCGGCGATCGCGTCGGCACCCGCCGTCGCCACGGGCTCGCCCGCCGGCCCGATCAACTGGGCCACCAAGGCGAAGAACCTGACCTACGTCGGCGAGATCCCGTTCAGCTACGTCGACCACGGCGACCGCTACCTGGCCGCGGCGGACCTGATCAGCAAGATCTCGAACCCGGCGATGGCAGACCGCAAGCGCGCGCTCGTGCGCATCGAGGACGTCGGCCCCGACGCCGACCCGGCCGAGCTGCGGGCCGTCGCGGACTACCTGTACGCGCAGAAGGTGCCGTTCACCATCGCGGTCTACCCGCGTTACGAGAACCCGCTGGGCGCCGACAACAACGGCGTGCCGGAGGCGGCGAACCTCGCGCAACGCCCGGAGGTCGTGAGTGCGTTGCGGTACATGACCCAGCGCGGCGGCACGATCCTGATGCACGGCTACACGCACCAGTTCGGCGCGGTCGCCAACCCGTACGACGGCCGCAGCGGCAACGACTTCGAGTTCTACAAGGCCCACGTCGACGCGAACGACAGCGTGATCTACGACGGCCCGGTCGACGGCGACTCGGCGGCGTGGACGCAGGGCCGGATCAACTCGGCGACGACCCAGTTCGCACTGGCGGGCTTCCCGAAGCCGGCCATCTTCGAACCGCCGCACTACGCCGCGTCCGCCGCCGACTACCAGGTCATCCAGCAGAACTTCGGCAAGCGCTACGACCGCGGCCTGTACTTCGGCGGGTACTGCCCCGGCGGCGCGTGCGGCACCGGCGTCCCGCAGTACGACCGGGTCTACGGCCAGTACTTCCCGTACCTGGTCCGCGACGTCTACGGCTCCGTCGTGGCGCCGGAGGCGGTGGGCAACGTCGAGCCCGAGCCGTTCAACAACCACCCGGCCCGGCTGCCGGAAGACCTGGTGGAGACGGCGAACCAGCTCAAGGTGGTCGACGACGGTGTCGCGAGCTTCTTCTACCACCCGTACCTCGGCACGACCTACCTCCAGCAGACCGTCTCCGGGCTGAAGAACGCCGGCTTCACGTTCGTGTCCGTCGGCACCGTGATGGCGGGCTGACACCGGGATGAGGCGCTGGGCGTTCGCCGTGCTGGTCGTCGTGCTCGCCGGGTGTTCGGCGCCGGAGACCGACGAGGGCTGGGAGGTCACCGTCTACTACACGGCCGTCGAGTCGTTCCACAGTGGACCCTCGGCGCCGGTGCGCGGGTGCCCGGTCATCGAGTGCGAGAACGGCGACGACGTGCTCGGCACCTTCCCGGAGTCGTTCGCGAAGGCGGTGAAGGACGAAGGTACCGGCCGCACGGCGGACGGCCGGTACCTCAACTGGTCCCACGACAAGGGCTACTGGCTCGACACCGAGCCCCGCGACGCGTTCGGCAAGCCGCTCAGGCCGTTCGTCTCCGCGGCGGCGGACGGGATGCCGGCCGGGTCGCGGATCAGGCTCGTCTCGTGTGGACGGACGCCCGAGGGCGGGACCGTGGACGGCGCCGTGTGCCAGAAGCTCGCGGCCTCGTCCTGGGAGATCGCGGACGAGTTCACGCCGGGGCTCGGCGGGGAGAGGCACGTCGACCTCTACCTCGGTGAGGAGACCGGGCCGAAGTTCACCGAGAGCCCCTGGTACACGACGTTCTCACAGGCGGTGCTGGAGGTTCACCAGCCGAGCTGAACCGCCAGCTCGTGCGCCTTGGTGAGCGGGTTGCCCGTGCTCTGCCCCGGTTCCGGCAACGGGATGCCGGGGCAGCTCAGGTCCTTGCGCGGCACCACGCCGTCGACGAGGTACCGCTCGACGACGTCGTTCACGCAGGCGTTGGCGAGTCCGTAGATGCCGTGGTCACCCTCGTCCCGCACGGTCAGCAGGCGGGAGTTCGCGAACTTCGCGTGCGCTCGTTGCGCACCGGCGAGCGGCGTCGCCGGGTCGCGCACCGACTGCACCATCAACGCCGAGTCGACGCCCTTGCCGGTGGGGCGCTTGAGGTTCACGTCCGGCCGGTCCCACCACGCGCACGGCCCGGTGATCTGGTAGCCGCCGACGAGCGAGTTCTTCCTGACGCTCGCGTTGCCCTCGCGCTCCAACGACCTCCGGTCGCCGTGGTACGGGGTATCGTTGCAGATGATCGCCATCTGCGTGCCCATCACGCGGTCCGGGTACTGCTTCGGCGCCGCCAACGCCTGCACGCCGGGGTTCGCGATCATGCCGAACAGCTGGGCCGTCGGCTCGAACGCGTCCTTGCTGTAGAGGCCCGTGAAGATCAGGGCGTCCAGGACGACGGACGTGACGACGGTGCCGTCCGGCAGCGTGAAGGGCTGCTCGGCGAGCCTGGCGCGCGTGGACTCGTAGGTCTGGCGCACCTCCTCCGCGGTCTTGCCGAGGTGGAACACGCCGTCGTACTTCGCCACCCACGGCAGGAAGTCCGCGCGGAACCGGAGCTCGGCGCCGGGCGGGAGGTTGTCGAAGACCTTCTGCCACGACTCGGTGAACTCGGTGTTGGAGTCGAGCACGACCTTGTCGAGGGTCTTCGGGAAGTACGTGGCGTAGTAGGCGCCCATCCAGCTGCCGCCGGAGTAGCCGAGCCAGCTCACCTTCTTGCGGCCGATGACCTGCCGCAGCAGATCCAGGTCGCGCACGGTCTGCTCGGTCGTGATGTACCGGCCGAGCTCGCCCGACTTGGTCTGGCAGAACTTCGCCTGCAGCTCCATGCCGCCGTAGATCAGGTCGAGGTTCGCCCTGCTGCGGTCGCGCCAGTCCGCGGAGAGCCGGTGCTGATACTCGCCGCAGGTGACGTTGTCGCTCGCGCCCGTTCCGCGCACGTCGATGCCGTAGACCTCGGCGTTCTCGCTCAGCTTCGGCCGGTCCAGGAACACCATCGGCATCGTGCGGCCCTCACCGCCCGGCCCGCCGGGGTTGGTGAAGACGGCGCTCTTCGCCTTGCCGGACAACGGGACCGTGCGGCTGACCGCGATCGTGATGGTCTTGCCGTTGCGCGGGTTCTGCCAGTCCATCGGCGCGGTGAAGCTGCCGCACTGCAGTCGTTCGAAACCCGGCTCGTCGGTGCACTGCTGCCAGGTGATCCGCTGGTCGGCGAACGGCGTGCTCGCCGAAGCCTGCGGGACCACGATCAACGACGTGGCCACGGTCGCGGCGGCCACTGCCGCCAGGTGCTTCCTCATCGCGTTCACCACCCCAACTGAGTCGCGAGCTTGCGGGCCTGCTCCAGCGGACCGGCCGCCTGCTGACCCGGTTCGGGCAGCGGGACGCCGGGGCAGGACAGGTCACCGGACGGCGTCACGCGGTCGACGAGGTAGCGCTCGACGACGTCGTTGACGCAGGAGTTGCCGAAGCCGTAGATGCCGTGGTCGCCCTCGTCCTTCACGGTCAGCATCCGCGAGCCGGCGAACCCGGCGTGCGCCTTGCGGGCACCCTCGATCGGCGTCGGCGCGTCACGCTCGGACTGCACCATCAACGTCGGTGCGACCCCGATTCCGTTGGGGTGCTTGAGGTTCACGTTCGGCCGGTCCCAGAACGCGCACGGCCCCATGATCTGGTAGTAGCCGAGCAGCGGCCACTTGGCGCCGTCCGCGGCCGCGTCCCGTTCCAGGAACTTGCGGTCACCCCGGAACTTCGTGTCGTTGCAGACGATGCTGTTCAGGGTGGCGTTCTGCGCGTCCGGGTAGTTCGCCTGCGCGGTCAGCGGCGCCGGCAGCGTGCCGGCCAGTTCGGCGAGCTTGCGCGCGGTGCTGTCGAACGAGTACTTGCTGTACTGGCCCTGGACGAGCACCAGGTCCAGCGTGACCGGGTAGTACGTGCCCTCGGGCAGGGTGACGGGCTGCTCCGCGAGCTTCGCGCGCGTCCGTTCGTAGGCCTGCCGCACCTCTTCGCCGGTCTTGCCGAGGTGGTAGACGTCGTCGTACTTGGCGACCCACGGTGCGAAGTCGACGCGAAACCGGCGCTCGAAGCCCATGCCGAAGTCGCCGAACACCGTCTGCCACGGCGCGGTGAACTCGGCGTTGGAGTCGAGCACGATCTTGTCGAGCGTCTTGGGGAAGTAGGTCGCGTAGTAGGCGCCCATCCAGCTGCCGCCGGAGTACCCGACCCAGTCGACCTTCTTGCGGCCGATGACCTGGCGCAGCAGGTCGAGGTCCTTGACGGTCTGGTCGGTCGTGACGTACCTGCCGAACTCGCCGGACTTGGTCTGGCAGAACTTCGCCTGCAGCTCCATGCCGCCGTAGATCAGGTCGAGGTTGGCCTTGCTGCGGTCACGCGGATCGGTCGAGCCGAGCGTGTCGTAGCCGCCGCAGGTGACGTTGCTGCTGGCCCCCGTGCCGCGCACGTCGATGCCGTAGATCTCGGCGTTCTCGCTGAGCTTCGGGCGGCTCAGGTAGACCAGCGGCAACGTGCGCCCCTCGCCGCCGGGACCGCCGGGGTTGGTGAAGACGGCGGTCTTCGCGGTGCCGGACTTCGGTCTGGTCCGGCTGACCGCGATGGTGATCGTCTTGCCGTTGCGCGGGTTGTTCCAGTCCATCGGCGCGGTGAAGCTGCCGCACTCCAGCCGTTCGCCACCCGGCGGAAGTCCCGGCGTCCCCGGTTCGAAGCACTGCTGCCACTGGATCTGCTGTGTTGCCGACGCCTGTGGTGCGATGAGCAGAGATGCCGCTGTCGCGACGGCGAGTGCCGCCGCGATCGTCCTTCGTTGCATTCGAGCCCCCTCCAATGTGCTTCTAGCTCATCGGTTTCGGGGAACCTGAACATCGGCTGAAGGATGACGGGTTCGTACAACTTGGGTCTTAGCCCAACGCGGCCAAACGGCCATGACATGCGTAACGGACCCGTAGGTGGAACCCGGTGGCATCATCGGGGTATGGGGAGATCGGAAGTCGTCAACGTGACCGGCGTGGCCGGGGAAGAACGCATCGAGTTCGTGCTGGAGGTGGCCATCCACCCGTTCTTCATCAAGGTGGTGGAACCGGAGCACCTGGCGGCGACGATCGACGGTCAAAACGTGAAGGGACCGTTCGACGAGTTGCGGAAGCAGTTGCAGGACCGCGGGATCCTGTTGTGCTGCATGGGCGCGCGGCCCGACGTGTGGGCATCCGGGATGCTGGCTTCGTTCTCCGACGGCAGGGAGGCGTACCTGCACAGGGAAGGACGGCAGGCCACCAATGACGACGTGGTGGACATCTTCGCGCCCACCGACGCCTCGGCCGTGGTGACGCTGGAGGTGCAACGGGAGGCCTGGCTCGACGCGCACCCGCAGATCAAGGCCCGCCTGATCGCGAAAGGGGCCGTCCCCGCGCCGGGAACGGCCCCCTCCTAGTCAGTCCGGGACGTCAGCAGGACTGCTTGTAGAAGTACTTCGAGTTGGCGTCCGCGTCGTCCTTCGTGATGGCGACGAGGTCGGTCTCGATGTTGCGCTTGTTCTCCTTGCCGTCGATCGCCGCCACGGCCTGCTCGACGCCCTGCTTGCCGATCGTGGCCGGGTCCTGCGCGATCAGGGCCTGCACGGTGCCCGCCTTCAGGTCCTCGACCTGCTTCGGCGACGCGTCGAAGCCGACCAGGTTCACCGTGCCGGTCTTGCCTGCGTTCCGCAGGCCCGTCGCGGCACCCTCACCGGTGTTGAGGTTGGTCGCGAACACGCCGATCAGGTCCGGGTTCGCGGCCAGCGTCGCGGTCACCTTCGAGGCCGCGGTGGCGGGCTCGTTGTCGGTGTACTGCTGGCCGATGTACTTGAGGTTCGGGAACGCCTTGATGGCGTCCTCGAAGCCCTTGGCGCGCGCGTCGGTGGTGGACGTGCCGGCCTTGGTGTTGAGCACCAGCACCGAGCCGGACTTGCCGGCCGCGAGCTTGTTCAGCGTCTCGGCGGCGAGCTTGCCGCCCTGCTCGTTGTTCGAGGAGATCGACGAGACGCCGATCGAGGTGTCCTGGAGCTTGGTGTCGACCTCGACGACCTTGATGCCCGCGTCCTTGAGCTGCTTCATCGGGCCGGCCATCGCCTTGTCGTCGGTCGGCGCGATCAGCACCGCCGCCGGCTTCGACGCGAGGATGCCCGTGACGATCGGGGTCTGCTGGGCCGCGTCGAACTTCGCGGGGGCCTGCGTGTCGAACTCGTAGCCCGCGGCCTTCGCCGCCTCCTCGAAACCGCACTGCATCGAGATGTAGAACGGTTCCGCGGTGATGCCGGGGATGAGCACCATCTTCTTGTTGGCAGCGGCGCTGCCCGAGTTCGAGTCACCGATCTGCCCACCTCCACCACAGGCGGCGAGCAGGAAAACGGCTGAAACAGCCACTGCGGAGCGGATCTTCATTGGTCCAGCACCTTTCCTAACGTTGGTTGCGCGCCCGACGCCGTGTCTGGTCCAGCCACACGGCGGCCACCAGCACGATCGCCACGGCGATCGGCTGCCAGAACTCCCTGACCCCGATGATGACGAGGCCCTTCTCCAACACCGCCGGGATGAACACGCCGAAGACCGTGCCCAGCACCGAGCCCATGCCGCCGAAGATGCTGGTCCCGCCCAGCACGACGGCGGCGATCGCGTTCAGGTTGTCCGTCTCGTGGCCGGTGACGACCGCGACGCGGAAGAACGCGTTGCCCATGAAGCCCGCGAGGCCCGCGAGGGTGCCGGCGAGCAGGTACACCTTCGTCAGGTGGCCGCGCACGGAGATGCCGACGCGGCGCGCCGCCTCCTCGTTCGACCCGACCGCGTAGGTGTAGCGGCCGAATCGCGTGGTGGACAACAACAACGCGCCGAGTGCCGTGACGACGGCGGCCACGATCACGATGTTCGGGATGCCGAGGTACGTGCCGGAACCGAACGTGCGGTTCAGCTTGTCCGGGATGCCGGACACGTTGGACCCGTTGTTCAGCAACAGGGCCGCGCCCTGCGCCGCACCGAACGAGCCCAGCGTGACGATCAGCGGCGGGATCTTCGCCCGCGAGATCAGCAGGCCGTTCAGCAGGCCCCACACCGCGCCGCTGACGAGTGCGACGACCAGGCCGAACCCGATCACGCCCCAGCCCGCGTTGGTCGCGTCCCCGCCCGACACGGCGTTCATGGCGAGCGCTGACGACACGCTCGCGAACACGAGCACCGAGCCGACGGACAGGTCGATGCCGGACGTGATGATCACGAACGTCATGCCGACCGACAGCACCAGCAGCACCGCGGTCTCCGCGAGGAGGAACTGCAGCGTGGTCACCTGGAAGATCGCGTCCGGGCGGATCGCGCCGAACGTGGCGACCAGGACCAGCAGCACCAGGCCGATCCAGAGCGTGTTCGCGCCGGTCAGCCGCTTGAGCAACGGCGTGCGCCGCTCGTCCGGCAGAGATGACAACGTTGTCTTCTCATCAGTCATCAGGCTGCGTCCTCCTGGGTCAGCGCGCCGGTCATCGCGCCGACGAGTTCCTCGACGCTGGTGTCGGAGGCCTTGAAGCGGGCCACCCGCCGGCCGAGGCGCAGCACCTCGACGCGGTCGGAGACCGAGAGCACCTCGGGCATGTTGTGCGAGATCAGCACCACGGCGATGCCCTCGTCGCGCACGCGCTTGATCACGTCCAGCACGCGTTCCCGTTGCACCACGCCGAGAGCAGCGGTCGGCTCGTCCATGAACACGAGCTTCGACGCCCATGCCACCGACCGCGCGACCGCGACGGACTGGCGCTGACCACCGGACAGCGCCGCGATCGGCACGTCGATGCTCTGCAGCGTCGCGCCGAACCGGGTGAAGTGCTCGGAGGCCTGGTGCCGCATGGCCTTCTTGTCGAGCACGCCCAGGAAACCGAGGATGCCGGGCTTGAGGATCTCCCTGCCCAGGAACATGTTCGCGGCCGGGTCGAGGTCCGGCGCGACCGCGAGGTCCTGGAACACCGTCTCGATGCCCAGGTCGCGGGCGTCGTTGGGGGAGCTCAGGGTGAGCGGTTCGCCGTCGAACGTCAGCGTGCCGCTGGTCGGCTGCTCCACCCCGGACAGGCACTTCACCAGGGTGGACTTGCCCGCGCCGTTGTCGCCGATCAGCGACACGACCTCACCGGGGTAGGCGGTGAACGAGGCACCGCGGAGAGCCTCCACGGTGCCGTAGTTCTTCGTCAGATCACGAGCCTCCAGCAGCGGCCGGCTCATGGCGTCACATCCTCCACTTCGGACAGAACAGGCGGTCGGCAGCGGATCGCCACCAGGTCACCGGACAGTCCCAGTTCGCCTGCCGCGTGCGGCACGACCACCGTGCTGCCCTTGTGCACGTCCAGCCCGCCGAGCTGGCCCGAACCCTCCAGCACGACCAGCACGGCGAACGACGGCTCCAGCGCGAACGAGCCCTCGACGTGCAGGCGGTCGGCCTGGAAGAACGGGTTGGCGTCGGCGCCGAGCAGGTCGACCGACGGCGCCCACTTCTCGGACGTCTGGCGCACCAGCTCGTCGAGCTTGCCGCTCCACCCCTGGTAGTCGACGCAGTCCAGGGCGAGGTCGTAGCCGAGACCGAGGTGGCCGATGTCGCCGTTGGCGAGGAAGCCCTCCCACTCCAGCGTCACCGAGAAGTCGGTGGGCTGCTGGAGCTCGACGATGAACACGCCCTCGCCGATCGCGTGCGGCACCCCGGCGGGCACGAACACCGTGTCGCCCGGCCGGACACACACCGGGTTCAGCGCGTCGAGCATCGCCTTCGTGTCCTGCTTCGCGACCCACTCGGCCACCGTGGCCGTGGGCACGTCGTCGCGGAATCCGATGTAGACGGTCGGGTCCGGTCCCGTCGTGCCGACGACGATCCACGCCTCCGTCTTGCCGTGGCGGCAGTTCAGGTGCGACGTCGCGAAGGCGTTCGACGGGTGGCAGTGCACCGGCAGGCGCTGCCCGGCGTCGAGCAGCTTCACGAGCAACGCCGTGTCGCCGCCGAACTTGGCCGCGTGCTCCGCGCCGAGCCATCCGGTCGGGTCCGCCTTGACCGCGTCGCGCAGCAGCACGCCGTCTGGCAACGTTGTCAGTCCGGCATCGCTGCGCCCGTAGAGCGTGGTCGTCGACGCCACCCAGTCCTCGGGTCCGAAGTCGCCACTCGTCCCGCCGCGCAGCGCGGCGATCGCCTCGCCGCCGCGGTAGAACTGCTTCGGCTGGTTGGCGGGCAAGCTGACAGGCTGGTGGAGAACACCAGAACTCACGCGTGGACCTCCCCGGATCCTCGTGGCACCAAGCGCACCGGCAGCACGACGCGGCGCGGTGGTGAGTTGTCGCCGTCCAGTCGGGCGAACAACAAATCGGTGGCCGCCTTGCCGAGCGCGCTCGCGTCGTGCGCGATCACGGTCACCGGCGGCGACAGCAGGTCAGCCAGTTCGAAGTCGTCGAAGCCCACCAGCGCGGGCCGTTCCGCGACGCCCGCGAGCGACCGCAGGATGTGCACGGTGATGCGGTTGTTGCCGGCCACGATCGCCGTGGCGGGCTCACGCATGCTTTGCAGTCTTTGCAGCGTGGTCGCGACGCTGCTCTCGTCGTGCGGCCCCATCGCCACGAGCTCCTCGTGGTACCCGATCCCGGCGCGCACACACCCCTCGCGATACCCGCGAAGCCGCTCGTTGGCGGTGAAGATGTCCGGCGCGTCCCCGAGAAACGCGATCCGCCGATGCCCGTGCGCCGCCAGATGAGTGACCGCCTCGACGGTCCCGCCGATGTTGTCCACCAGCACCGTGTCGGCGACGACGTCACCGGCGGGCCGGTCCAGGAACACCACCGGCGTCCCGGCCCGCATCTCGGGCACCAGGTAGCTGTGCTGCAACCCGGCGGGCACGATCAACAACCCGTCGACCCGGCGGCTGCAGAACTCCAGCGCGAGCTCCCGCTCCCGCCCGGGATCCTCGTCAGAGGACCCGGAGATCACCTGTCTGCCCCTCAGTCGGGCGATTTCCTCGACAGCACGCGTCACACCGGAGTAGAACGGGTTGCCGACGTCCTCCAGCACCAGCCCGATCGTGCCGGTGGACGACCCCCGGCGCAGGTTGCGGGCACTCAGGTTCCGCCGGAACCCGAGCTGGTCGATGGCCGCGAGCACGCGCTCGGCGGTGGACGGGTGCACACCCGGCTCGTCGTTGACCACGCGCGAGACGGTCTTGATGCTCACGCCCGCGAGCCGCGCGACGTCGTTCATCGTCGCGCGACGTACCTTGCGCTGACCGGCTACGGGCCCGCTGGGGGACAACGTTGTCATAGTGGCCGTATCTCACCCCGGCTTTACGCCGATGTCAACAGTTCCTCACCGGTAAAGACCCCGGCCATTCCGTTGCGCTATGTCCAGAACAGGACAAGAGCCCCCGCCGGTCTTGACCTTGCCCGTGTGCGCTCCGCAGTCTCTTGGTGACGGACAGCGTTGTCGGAACCGCTGCCCGTCCCGAAGGCCCCCGGGCCGGGGTGCGCATGCGGCGGCGGTTGCACCCCGGCCCGGTCCCTTCCCCTCCACGGCAGGCTGACGCAGGCGTCCCCTCGCGCGCAGGACCCCCCGCGACCCAACGTACTCAGCAGGTCTGACACCCCGGCGGGTTGAGCGCAGTGGTCCGAGCGAGGTTGCCAGCCGCAGTGGCTGCTGCGAGGTTGCCGTGCGCAGTGGGCGGGGCCGAGGTTGCCGTGCGCAGTGGTCGGGGCCTGGTGGCTGGGCTCGTGGTGAGCCAAGACGGGTGGGCCTTACCGGGTACCAATGGCTTTAGGACATGCGAAGCCGAAGGCGAGCCCGTCCGAGCGCGCGAACGCGATGGCGCAGCCGAGCTTCCCTGCCTCAACGCAATGCCGAAGGCGAGGCGTCCTTCCTGGGCGCACCACGGCAACCGGTAATGACGTGACGTACCGGCTCAACGTGCCCACGCTGCAAAGAGATTGGGGCTTGACTTTGGGTGCGAGGTGCTAGCTTCTCGAGCTCGGCCGGGCGCTTTTCAGCCCGGCCTTTTCCGGCCGACCAGCGCCTCGCAAGGGCCCCGAAGTCAAGCCCCAATCTCTATCGACGCGCCAGCGGCGATGACTCGACCACGCTCGTCAAAGTTCTCTAGAACCCGCGCGCAACCACCCAACCGGACCACCCCTCATCCGACAGGCCCAACTAGGGTGAACAACGTGGACGCACTGGATCCCATTGAGTCGGTCAACACCTTCATCGGCACAAAGGACGAGGGCAACACGTTCCCCGGCGCGTCCCTGCCTTTCGGCAAGGCCCACAGCAGCCCCATCGGCTCCCACTACGCCGGCTACCGCTACGACGACCAGCAGATCCGCGGCTTCGGCCACTTCTTCCTCTCCGGCGCGGGCTGCTGGGAACAGGGCGGTCTGGTCTCCATCCTCCCGGTCACGGCCCTCCCGCAGTCCTTCGACCACAAGCGGTATGCCACCACGTACACCCACGACGGTGAGGTCGGCAAACCCGGCTACTACAAGGTGAAACTGGACCGCGACATCACGGTCGAGTGCACCGCCACCACCCGAACGGGTGTGGAGCGCTACACGTTCCCCAGCACGGCAAAGCCGACCCTGCTCATCAACGTGGGCCAGGCCAACGACAAAGAGCCGGTCTCAGCGAGCTCCATCAAAATCATCGACGACCGCACCATCACCGGAACCGTGGAAACACAGGCGTTCTGCGGCGGCCGCCCCTACATCACCTACTTCGCAACGAGGTTCGACCGCCCCTTCACCCAGTTCGGCACCTGGGGCCCGACGGGCCCGAAACCGGACCAACGAGAATCCCAGGGCGGCGCCGGCCTCAGGGGCGCCTGGGCGACGTTCGACCCGGGCCAGGTGACGGCGACCACCGCACTCTCCCAAGTGGACGAACAGGGCGCGCTGAACAACCTCGAACAAGAAACGAGCGCCAAAACCTTCGACGACCTCCGCAACGAGGCGCAGCAACAGTGGCGCGAAGAGCTGAGCTGCATCGAGATCGAGACGGACGACTGGGACGAGCGCGCGGTCTTCTACACCGCGCTCTACCACGTGCTGCTCCAGCCGCTCACCGGCAGCGACGTCGACGGCAGGTACCGGGGTTTCGACAACAAGATCCACCAAGCCGACGGCTGGACCTACTACGAGTACTACTCGCTGTGGGACACCTACCGCGCCCACAACCAGCTCCTCGCGCTGCTCCGCACGCAACGCAGCAAGGACATCGCGCGCAGCGTCCTCGCCATCCACGAGCAGGGCGGGTGGCTGCTGCGCTGGGCCTACGCCAACCAGGAGACCAACTGCATGACCGGCGACCCGGTCACGCCGTTCCTGGTCGACCTCTGGCGGTTCGGGCACCTCAAGGGCTTCGAAGAGCAGGCCTATCAAGCGCTGAAGCAGAACGCGGACGGCATCCCGCCGGAGGCGAGCCGGTTCCAGGGCCGGTCCGGCAACCCGACGTACCTCACCAAGGGCTTCGTCCAGTACGACAAGCGCTTCCCCAAGAAGGGGCAGGACACCGACCCGCACCACGGCGCGTCGGCGACGCTGGAGTACGCGCTCGCGGACGGCACGCTGGCGATCATGGCCAGAGCGCTGGGCCACACCGAAGACGCGGAACGGTACGAAAAACGAGGGCTCAACCACCGCGCCCTCTGGGACAACAGCGTCACCGACCGCGGCTTCACCGGGTTCCCCCGGCCCAAGCTGCAGAACGGCGCCTGGCTCACCCCGTTCACGCCGCAGGGCCCGGAAGGCTTCCACGAGGGCACGGCCTGGCAGTACCAGTGGCTCTGCCAGCACGACGTCGAAGGCCTCATCACGGCCGTCGGTGGCAGGGCCCAGGCCGAGGCGCGGCTGGACGACTTCTTCGCCTATCAAGACCTGCTGGTAGACCCCAAGCGCACCGTCAGGGAAAAGTGGGTCGTCGGGCCGTACGACTACTACAACCAGTTCCGATACAACCCCAACAACGAACCGGACCTGCACGCGCCGTGGATGTACGCGCTCATCGGCAAGCCGGAGAAGACCTCGGTGGTGGTGCGGGCGGCGCAGACGTTGTTCGTCAACGGACCGGCGGGCGTCACGGGCAACGACGACCTCGGCACGATGTCCGCCTGGTACGTGTTCAGCGCGCTCGGGATGTATCCGGCGGTGCCCGGCACCGGTGAGTTCGTGCCGCACGCGCCGCGGTTCACGAAAGCCGTCATCCACCTGGAGAACGGCAAGGACATCGTGATCAAGGCGGAGCAGGCCGACGTCACGAGGACCCAGGTGGTGCAGCGGATCAGCAGCGGCTGGCGCAACAAAGGCAAGGATCGGATCGAGCTGGCGGAGTTGCAGTCGGGCACTACGCTCGAGGTTGATCTCCACACACTTTCCAATTAAGACGCTGGAACGGTCGTACGCTGTACTGATGGGTATTTGCGCGAGCTGTGGCACGGGTTTCGCGCCGCTGCCGTCGCGCGCCCGTTACTGCTCGAACGCATGCCGTCAGCGCGCCTACCGTCAGCGTTCGGCCGGTACGTCCACTGTGGTCGCCGAGCTGCCGTCGTACGGCGACGCGTTCGTCGGCCGGGAACGGGAACTGGGCGAGCTGCTTTCGTTGCTGCGCAAGCACAGGCTGCTCACGCTCGTCGGGTCGGCGGGCGTGGGGAAGACGCGGCTCGCCACCGAGCTGGCCGGACGCGCCAGACGGGCCGAGGTGCGCACGGTCGAACTGGGCCGGTTGAGCAGGCCCGAGCAGGTCGTCGAGGCCTTCGCGGAAGCCGTTGGGGCGTATCAACACGCGGGTGTCTCGCTCAGCACGACGTTGTTCCAGGAGTTGGCGCACCGGCGGGTCCTGCTGCTCGTCGACAACTGCGAGCACCTCGTCGAGGCGTGCTGCGAGGTCGTGGACGAGGTGCTGGCCCGGTGTTCCGGCGTGCAGATCCTCGCGACCAGCAGGGAAGCGCTCAGGGCCGTCGGCGAGGTCGTGTACCCGCTGCACGGCATGGCGGCGGACGCGCCGGCGTTGTTCGCCGAACGCGCCGGCGAACGAGGTGACGAAGACGCGATCGCGGCCGTCTGCGCACGTCTGGACGGCGTCCCGCTGGCCGTCGAACTGGCCGCGCGCCTGTCCAGGGAGGTGCCGATCGGCGAGCTCGCGGACCGCCTCGACCAGCGGCTCGACCTGCTCAGCGACGCGGAGACCACCCAACGGCACCGGAGCCTGCGCGCCGCCATCGCCTGGAGCCACGACCTGCTGACCACTGGTGAGCAGGAGCTGTTCCGAAGACTCGCGCTGCTCCCCGGCGGGTTCGGGCTGGACATCGCCCAGGTCGTGTACGGCGCCCCGGTGATCGGGCTGCTCACGGCGTTGCAGGCGAAGTCGCTGGTGGTCCGCGAGCAGGACGGCCGGTTCCGGATGCTCGAGTCCGTCCGCCTCTACGCCGAGGAACGGCTCAAAGAACACGGCGAGCACCACACCACCGCCGAACGCATCCTCACGTGGCTCTGCGAGAAGGGCGAACCCGGCGTCACGTCGTCGATCCTGCGGCCGGAGCAGGTGAAGGCACAGCACCAGGAATACGACAACGTGGGGTACGCGTTCGCCCATCTGGTCGCACCGGACGACGGCCGGCGCCTGATGCTCGCCACGATGCTGCTCAGGGTGTGCCTGGACCGCGGCTACTTCGCACAGGCCGGCGCGGTGCTCAGGCAGGTGCTGGACTCCACCCCCGCCGACGCGCGGTACCGCATCCTCGCGCTGGAGTACGCGTCCTGGCTCGCGGGGTACGAGGAGCAGCACGAGGAAGCGCTCAGGCTCGCCCGTGAAGCCGTCGCGGCGGCGGTGGCCGGCGGGCAGGACGTCATCATGTGCCGCCTGTACCGGACGTTGGCGAACGCTTACGACGGCGTGGAGGATCTGCCGAACGCGGCAGCCGCGCTGCGCCAGTCGATCGAGCACGGCGTACGCAACGGCAACACGGTCAGCGTCGCCGTCTCCAGCCAGAACCTGGCCTGGCAGCTGCTCATCCAGGGTGACGCCGAGGGAGCCGCGGAGCTGGCCGACCGCGCGTTGCCCGTGATCAGAGCCCATGCCAGGCCGGACGTGGTCGCACGTGTGGTGCACACGGCCGGTGCCATCGCCCTCGAACGCGGCGACCTCGCGACGGCGGGCGCGCGGTTCGCCGAGGGCGCGCGCATGACGGCCGACTCGCCGAGGGCGTTGCTGGACTCGATCGAGGGACGCGGCCTGGTCGCGATGGCGTCGGGACGGCACGAGCTCGGCGTACGACTGCTGGCCGCCTGCCGGCAGATGCGGGCGGCGTGGGTCGTCTCGCCGGAACCCTGGTGGCGGCGGAAGATGGCCGCCGCGATGGACCTCGCACGGGAAACCCTGTCGCCCGCCGCGTTTGGACGAGCGTTCAACTCGGGTGCGGCGATGGACGTGAGGCACGCTCTGGAAACCGCGCTGGACAAGGAGATCGTGCAGGACCCGGTGCTGAGCGACCGGCAGCGCACGGTGGTCGAGCTCGTGGCCCTGGGAATGACGAACGCGCAGGTCGCGGCCAAGCTCGGCATTTCACACCGCACGGTGGAATCCCACGTGCACAACGTGAAAACCGTCTTGAACCTTTCGACTCGCGCGCAGCTCAAAGCATGGGCCCAAACGCACTGAGGCGCACGCCACGTCCAACTGAGACGTAACGCTGCGGTTCATCCGGATGACTTCCGGCCCCCTGCCGTTCATGGTGAGTACAACACCGGACAAGGGGAGGGGGCGACGTGGAACCGTTCCGCCTGCTGCACCCCGACCTCGTGCCCCAGCGGCGCGAGTCGCTGCAGCACGCCGCGTCCATGCTCGTCCAGATGGGCCTGGACGACACGGTGCTCTCGGCCTCGCCCGTGCACCAGCGTCTCGCGCGCGTCGTGCTCGCGAACAGCGGCGTCATCGAGTGGACGCCCGGCTACCGCGTCCAGGAAAGCGACCTCGACCAGCGCTTCGGCGTCGTGCGGGTCGGCGGCGACCGCGGCGGGATCTTCCTCTCCGGCGTCCTGATCGCCTACCTCGACGTGCTCGAGAACGCCGCCCGGATGCGCACCTCGATCACCGAGGACTCCTGGCGCACCCTGCTCTGGGCCCCGACCGCCCTCTTCGACCACGTGCTGCGCAGGCCGCAGGTCGGCATGACCGTCATGCCGCCCGGCTGCGGCACCGAGAGCCTGCCGTTCGAACGCACCCAGGCGGGCCAGCGCCTCTACTTCGCGCTCATGCAGGCCGTCCGGTTCGCCGTCAGCGGTGTCGTGCGCGCCGAGGACGACCGCACGCTCGTCGAGGACTGCGTGACGCTCGCGACCGCGTGCCTGCGGGCCGCCGCGGTGGCGCTCGCGTTCGCCGCGGACGTGCCCGAGGGCTCGCCGCTGCCGGTCGTCGAGAACGACGAGCACCGCTACCTGTGGCAGGTGATCAGCGACGTGCGGGCGGCCGTCCCGCGCGCCCGCTTCGAGCAGTTCTCCGCCGCGCTGCGGAGGTTGAACGACGTCTACACCGCTTGCCCGTTGCTGGTGGCCGGCGGCTGATCTCGTTCGTCGCGACTTCGCAGCGACTTTGGTCGTTCCACCACGCGAAGTGCCAGGTGCTCACCTAGCGTTTCGCCCATGACGGAGGAACGGTCCGCGGTCGTCGTCCGGGACGTCCGCAAGAGCTACGGCGAGCTGCAAGCGGTGGACGGCGTCTCGTTCACCGTGGCCGAGGGGGAGTTCTTCGGCATCCTGGGGCCGAACGGCGCCGGGAAGACCACCACGCTGGAGATCGTCGAGGGACTGCGCAAGCCCGACAGCGGCGAGGTCCGGCTGCTGGGCGAGAGTCCCTGGCCGCGCAACGTGAAGTTGTTGCCGCGCATCGGTGTTCAGCTCCAGGCGTCCTCGTTCTTCGAGAAGCTCACCGCGAAGGAACAGCTCCAGACGTTCGGCGCGCTCTACGGCGTGAGCGCCGGCACGGCCGCGGACATGCTGGAGCTCGTCGGCCTCGCGGACAAGGCGAACGAGCAGGAGAACAAGCTCTCCGGCGGGCAGCGCCAACGGCTTTCCATCGCGTGCGCGCTGGTGCACGACCCGGACATCGTGTTCCTCGACGAACCGACCGCGGCGCTCGACCCGCAGGCCCGCCGCAACCTCTGGGACGTGCTGCGCGCGATCCAGGAACGCGGCAAGACCATCGTCTACACCACGCACTACCTCGACGAGGCCGAGATCCTCTGCGACCGGGTGGCCATCATGGACACCGGCAGGATCCTCGCGCTCGACCCGCCCGCCGTGCTGGTGCGCGGGCTCGACGCGCCGACGCACGTGACGTTGCAGAAGGGCGTGCTGTCCGTTGTGGACGCTGCCGCGCTGGACGGCGTCGAGGACGCCCACGAGGACGAGGTGTCGCTGACGATCTCCACGCGCCGCCCCGCGCCCGTGCTGTCGGCGCTGGCCGAACGCGGCGCGCTCGACGGCCTGCAGGTGCGCACGGCCACCCTCGAAGACGTTTTCCTCAACCTGACCGGTCGGGAGTACCGCGCATGACCGCGTTCAAGACGCTCTCGGTGGCGATGCTCAAGGGCTTCGTCCGGGACAAGGTGACGCTGTTCTTCACGTTCCTGTTCCCGCTGATGTTCCTGGTGATCTTCGGCCTGATCCTGCGCGACGTCGGCGCGGACAAGACCAAGATCGCGCTCGTGGGTGACGGCCCGATCGTGGCCGCGTTGCGCGACAGCGGTGCGCTGGAGCTGGAGTCGTACGACGACGAGGCCGCCGCTGTGCAGAAGGTGAAGGACGGCGACCTGCCCGCCGCGTTGATCATCCGCGGTCAGCAGCTGGACGTGCGGTTCGCGCAGAGCGACCAGGTCAAGTCCGCCACCGTCGTCGGGATCGTCAACGGCTTCGTGGACAAGGCGAACCTCGCCGCGACCGGTCAGCCGCCGACCTTCACGTTCGTCGCGGAGAAGGTCGAGGACGCCTCGCTGAAGCCGATCCAGTACCTGACTCCGGGCATCCTGTCGTGGGGTGTGGCGGTGTCGGCCGTGTTCGGTTCGGCGCTGACCCTGGTGTCGTGGCGCCGCAAGCAGGTCTTGCGCCGCATCCGGCTCGCACCGGTGTCGGCCACCTCCGTGCTGTCGTCCCGGGTTCTGGTCAGCGCGGGCGTCGCGCTCGTGCAGGGCGCGACCTTCATCGGCATCGCGTCGCTGCCGGTGTTCGGGTTGCGGCTGTCCGGGCAGTGGTGGCTCGCGATTCCGTTGCTGCTGCTGGGAACCATCGCGTTCTTCGCGCTCGGCATGCTGGTCGGCGCGTTCGCGAAGACCGAGGAGGCGGCGTCGGCGGCGGCGAACATCGTGGTGCTGCCGATGGCGTTCCTGTCCGGCACGTTCTTTCCCGTCGACCAGGCGCCCGCGTGGCTGCAGACCGTCTCGAAGATCTTCCCGTTGCGGCACATGAACGACGGCATGCTCGACGTGCTGGTGCGCGGCAAGGGGATCGAGGCCCTGGCGTTCCCGGCGGCCGTGCTGATCGGCTTCACGCTGGTGGTCGGCTTCATCGCCTCCCGCGTCTTCAAATGGGAGGAATAGGACAGGCCCGGTCGTCGTGTGCTCCCCGTCACGGTTCATGATGGGGAGCCATGACGTTCTCCAGCGTGGTCGGACGGTTCCGCATCCTCGCCCTGGCCGAGGCCCTCTCCTGGGCCGGGCTGCTGCTCGGGATGTTCTTCAAGTACGTCGTCGTGCAGAACGAGATCGGCGTGAAGGTCTTCGGCCCGATCCACGGCATCATCTTCGTGGGCTACGTGCTGGTGACGCTGATGGCCGTCGCGCCGCTCAAGTGGGACGCGCGCACGACGATCCTCGCGCTGCTCGCGAGCATCCCGCCGTTCGGCACGATCCTCTTCGAGCGCTGGGCGTCGAAGACGGGCCGCCTCACCGAGCCGGCCGCAGAACAGCTCTGAGCTCCCCTTCCGCGTCGCCCGCGTGGTAGATCCGCTCGGACTCCTCGACGTTGTCCAGGAACTGCTGGTACTTCACCGCGTTGTGCAGGTGTGAGGCCCGGCGGGCGACGTCGAGGGCTTCGAGCGGGCGGCTGTGCGGCCGGTGCGCGAGCCACGCCTCGCTCCACACGTGCCGGAGCAGGTCGTGGACTTCCGGACGGCTGAACTCCAGCACCCGGCACGCGTCGAGCGCGGGATGGCCCCAGACGGCGTCGGACCAGTCGATGATCCGGCCCGTCCGGCGCCAGTTGCCGGGGTGGAAGTCGCCGTGCGTGAGCGTGTCCGGCAGGCCGAAGTCCGGCATCGGGACGGCCGTCGAACGGATCCGCGGCGGGCCGGCCAGCGCGTGCTGCGCGGCCACCCAGCGCGGCACGATCGTCCTGATGTCCTCCGGCGTGACGTGCCAGCAGTCGTCGCCCGGTTCGTCGCTCAGCAGGACCCGCTGCGGTGCCCTGGCGATCACCTGCGGGACCAGGCCGGGGTCGTGCGCCGCCACCATCTCGATCACCGCGCCCTCGTCGGCGAAGAACGGCGGGACGGCCTTCAGCCACACCGGTCCGTTCGCGGTCGGCAGCCGGTGCACGGTCGAGAGGTTCCAGGTGCGGACCTGGACGGCCGGGCCGGTGCGTTCCACGTGCTCGTCGGCCCAGGCGACCAGTTCCGACGGGCCGCCGAGCTTCGCGTACGGGAGCCTGCGTTCGGCGTCGTGCTCGGGTTCCTCCGCCGGGTGCAGGTGGGTGCGGTCGGGTTCGCCGAGGGCCTCCACGTGGTACGTCACCAGGCCGCCGCACGGGGTGTCGCCGCCCACCGCGGTGATCAGCCGCAGCACGTGCGTCGGGACGCCCAGCAACGCTTCGAGGGCCTCGTTGACCGGCTCCACGTGGTACCAGTCGAGCGTAGGCGCCGGCAGGACCCCGGTGCGTCCCGCGAACCCCGACGGCGCGCTGACCAGGGCGATGAACGTCCGGTCCGTCATGGCGTGACCAGCGCGAACGCCTTGCGCAGCTCGCGCTGCGGGTCGCCCTCGTGGTAGATCCGCTCCGACTCCTCGATGTTGTCGAGGAACTGCTGGTACTGCACCGCGAGCAGCAGGTGCGCGGCGCGGCGGGCGCTGTCGAGCGCGTCGAGCGGACGGCTGTCCGGCCGGAGCGCGAGCCACGCCTCGCTCCACACGGCCTTGATCAGGTCTCCCAGTTCGGGGCGGCAGAACTCGATCAGCCTGCCCGCGTCCAGGGCGGGGTGGCCCCACACGACGTCGGACCAGTCGATGACGACGCCGCTGTCGAACCAGTTGCCGGGGTGGAAGTCGCCGTGCACCAGCGTGTCCGGCAGGCCGAAGTCCGGCATGGGCACCGGGCACGGCCGCACTCGCGGCCCACCGGCGAGAGCGTGCTGCACGGCGACCCAGCGGGGCACGATCTCCTTGATGTGCTCGGGTTTCGTGTCCCAACAGGCTTCGCCGTCCGCCTGGCCGAGCAGGACGCGCAACGGCGCCGCGGCGAGCACCTCGGGCACCAGGCCGGGGTCGTGGGCGGCGACCATCTCGATCACCTCGCCCTCGTTCGCGAAGAACGGCGGCACGGCCTTGAGCCACGCGTCGCCGTGCGCGGTGGGCAGGCGGTGCACGCTGGACAGGTTCCACGTCTTCACCTGCACGGGCGGGCCGGTCCGTTGGACGTGCGCGTCGGCCCAGCTCAGCAGCTCGGCCGGACCACCGCGGTAGGCCCACGGCAGCCGGTGCACGGCGTCCGCGGCGGGTTCTTCCGCCGGGTGCAGGTGGGTGCGGTCCGGCTCGTCCCGGGTCTCGACGTGATAGGTGACCAGGCCGCCGCCCGGAGCCTCGCCGCCCTCGACGCCGACCAGCCTGAGCACGTCGGTCCGCACGCCGAGCAGGCGTTCCAGCGCGGCGTTGACGGGTGCGGCGTCGGCCCACCAGCGCGTCCCGACCTCGATCGGGTCCGTGCGGCCGGCGAACCCGGACGGCGTGCTGACCAGGGCGATGAACGACCTCACCGCGTCACCAGCCTCAGCGCCTCGCGCAGCTCCACCTGCGGGTCCCCCTCGTGGTAGATCCGTTCGGACTCCTCGATGTTGTCGAGGAACTGCTGGTACCTCACGGCGTTGTGCAGCCGGGACGCGCGGGGCGCGATCTCCAGCGCTTTGCGGGGGTCGCTGTCGGGGCGGTACTTCAACCACGCCTCGCTCCACACGCGACGGATCAGATCGTGCAGTTCGGGCGCGGCGACCTCCATGAGCCGGCACACGTCGAACGACGGATGGCCCCAGACGGCGTCGGACCAGTCGATGACCACGCCGCTGCTGAGCCAGTTGCCGGGGTGGAAGTCGCCGTGCACCAGCGTGTCCGGCAGACCGAAGTCCGGCATCGTCGACGCGGACGGCGTGAGCCGGGGTTCGCCCGCCAGCGCGTGCTGCACCGCCACCCAGCGCGGCAGGACCAGCTCGACCTGCTCCGCCGTCACCTGCCGGCAGTTCTCGCCCTCGACGTGGCTCAGCAGCACCCGGTTCGGCCCGCTCGCCAGCACCTCGGGCACGAGCGTCGGGTCGTGCGCGGCGACCATCCTGATCACCTCACCCTCGTCCGCGAAGAACGACGGCACGGCCTTGAGCCACACCGGCCCGTGCGCGGTTGGCAGCTGGTGCACGCTCGACAGGTTCCAGGTCCGCACCTGCGTCGCAGGCCCGGTGCGGGTGATCACGCCGTCGGCCCACGCCACCAGCTCGCGCGGCCCGCCGGGCCGTGCCCACGGCGCCCGGTGCTCAGCGTCGGGGTCGGGTGCGCCTGCGGGTTCGAGGTGGTCGTGGCCGGGCTCTTCGTGCGCCTCGACGTGATAGGTGACGACCCCGCCGAACGGCACGTTGCCGCCCTCGGCGTGCAGCAGCCGCAACACGCTCGTCTCGACGCCCAGCATGGCTCGGAGGGCGGAGTTGACCGGCTCGACGTGGTTCCAGTTGGGCGTCTCGACCGGGAACGCTCTCGTGCGCCCGGTGAACCCGCTCGGGGTGCTGACGAGCGCTACTGCCGAACGGTCCGGTCGATCGGAGATCATGGGCCCATCAGGCCACAGACCGGCCTGACCGCCCAACCGATTTAATCCTCGAAGTCGCCGCTCGCCCGGCGCACCTTCGCGAGCAGGTCCGTGAGCTGCTCGGTCTGCCGGTCCGTGAGCCCCTTGAGCCCGAGGTTCACGTCCACCACCGCGGCGGTCGCGCTCTCACGCCGCTGCAACCCGGCGTCGGTGATCTCGACCAGCGTCGTCCGCCGGTCCGTCGGGTGCGGCGTCCGGCGCACGAGCCCGTCGCTCTCCAGCCGGTCGACGATGTTGGTCACGCTCGTCGGGTGCAACTGCAGCCGCTCGCCCATCACCCGCATCGGCAGCGCGCCCTTGCGCGAGAAGTACAGCAACACCAACGCCTCGTAGCGCGCGAACGTGAGTCCGTGCGGCTTGAGGGCTGCGTCCACGGCGGACTGGATGATTTGCTGGACCCGCATGACGCTCGTGACGGCGGCCATCGACGTCGACGAACCCACCCGGTCGTCCCACAGTTCGGCCGCGCGGGCGATCGGATCGAACGGCAGCGGTGTCATGGGCACCGAAGCTACCAGTCAGTACCACCCGTGGATCAGCAGGAGGTGCACGTGCTCGTCGCGTTCAGTGTTGCTCCGTCCGGTTCGGACGAATCCGGCAGCGTCGCCAAGGCCGTGTCCGAGGCGATCCGGATCGTGCGCGAGTCCGGCCTGCCCAACGAGACCAACGCGATGTTCACCCTGGTGGAGGGCGAGTGGGACGAGGTGATGGACGTGGTCAAGCGGGCAACGGAGGCCGTGCAGGCCAGTGCGTCGCGCGTGTCGCTCGTGCTCAAGGCGGACATCCGGCCGGGCTACACCGGGCAGCTCAAGGCCAAGGTCGAGCGGATCGAGGAACACCTCTCCGACACCCCCTGACCGCGGGTGATTTCAAGATCACCCCGAGCGTTGCCGAACTGTCCAGGATGTGGGACGACGGCGGGTCGCGGACGTGTCGTCCACGGATGGCGGAACCGCTCTACGCCGCCCCGGTGAGCGGACCCGTGCGGCGCTCTTCGCTGGGTTAGCGTGTCTGGCGTGGACGCGAGACAGCTGTGGTTGAGGTTCGAGCCCTACCACGACGTCACGTACTTCACGCCCGAGTCCCGGGCGGCGACCGACGCGCTGGGGTGCAAGGGCGGGTGGATGGGCTACTTCGGCATGCGGGCCGCCCCGCTCGGCGCCGCGTCGCCGGAACTGGTGGAGGCGGTCTTCTACAACTTCGCGCCGCGCATGGTCCGCCGTGCGCTGCCGGACGCGTGGGAGGTCGCCTCGCCCGCGGAGTTCCTGCGGGTGCGGCTGGAAGGAGTGGACGGGGCGCTGCGGCGGCTGATCGGCGAGGTGGACGCACCGGAGATCGCCGAGGCGGCCGGACTGGCCAGGGAGGCGGCTGTGAACGCTCCTCTGGGCGGTCGCCCGCTGGCCGCCGCCAACCGGGCGCTGGACTGGCCGGAGCAGCCTCACCTGGCACTGTGGCACGCCTGCACGATCTTGCGCGAGGCTCGCGGTGACGGTCACGTGGCCGCACTGGTGGCCGCGGGCATCGGACCGTGCCAAGCGCTTGCGCTCTACGCGCGTGAGCATTCCCTCGACCCGGCATACATGCGCGCCGCGCGTGGTTGGACGGTGGAGGAGTGGGAAGAGGTGGCGGACCTGCCCGGCGACCTCCCCTCGGTGGAAGAAGCGACCGACAGGGCCGCTGCGGCACCGTGGGAAGCGCTGGGTGAGACCGGCACGACGCGGTTCGTCGAACTGATGACACCGCTCGCTCTACGCATCGCCGCGGCCAACGAGGCGATGCGCGTCAACCCGATGGCCCTGGACCCGGTCCGGGAACTAGCCGTGCCAGGATGGAACACGTGACAAGGCCTGATCCTCGCAAGACCGCCGCACTGTCCGCCGCCCTCTCGGGCGCCGTCGACCTGGGCGCCCTGAAGGCACGGGCCGACGCGGCCCGCACCGCCGCCGCGGCCCCCGCCACCGCCTCCGCCGCCCCGGCCGCTGACAACGGGTCCGCGCCGTGGATCGTGGACGTCACCGAGGCCTCCTTCCAGGCCGTGGTCGAGCAGTCCCTGCAGGTGCCCGTCGTGGTGCTGCTGGGGGCCTCCTACAGCCCGGAGTCGCAAGCGCTGGCCGCGTCACTCACCCGCTACGCGCAGGCGTCCGGCGGCGCGTGGATCCTCGCGCGCGTCGACCTGGAGTCCGCGCCGCGCATCGGCCAGGCGTTCGGGGTGCAGTCCGTGCCCACGACCGTCGCCGTCGCCGCAGGTCAGCCCATCGACGCGTTCGCGGGTCCGATCGCGGACGCCGAGCTGTCGCAGTGGATCGCCCGCCTGCTGGACGCCCTGCGCGACCGCCTGCCCGGCATCCGCGCCGGCGAGGCCCGCGCCGGAGGCCCCGTCGAGCCGGAGGAGATCCCGGAGGACCCGCGCATCGTCGCGGCCGAGGAGGCCTTCGAGCAGGGCGACTACGTTGCCGCGCAAGGCTTCTACTCGGAGATCCTGGCCTCCGAGCCGGGCAACGAGCTCGCCAAGGAAGGCCTCGCGCAGGCCAAGTTCGCCGAACGGGCCGAGAGCGTCGACCCGGCCGTGATCGCCAAGGCCGACGGCGCGCCCGAGGACATCGACGCCCAGCTGGCCGCCGCCGACGCCCAGGTCGCCGGGCAGATGGTGGAGGAGGCGTTCAAGCGCCTCGTCGACACCGTCCGCCGCGTGTACGGGGACGACCGCGATCGCGTCCGGCAGCACCTGGTCGGGCTGTTCGAGCTGTTCCCGGCCGACGACCCGCGCGTCGCCGCCGCCCGCCGGAACCTGGCTTCCGCGCTGTACTGAGTCCTGTCGGACCCCCTGAGTACGGTGAGACGCAGGGGTCCCGAGAGCGGGGGGACGCCTGCGTGAGCGTGCGTTCCCCGGCGTCTCGAAGGCCGGCGTGTCCGCCCGCGATCGTTTCAGCGTTGTTCGCTTGTGACAGCCCTGTCGCTATCCTGCGACGGTGCCGGTGACCGCTGACGATCTCGACGCCGCCGTCGCCTGCCTGGCCGACGCGCTCGGCCCCGCGACCACCCAGGACTGGGCGGTCAAGCCCGGCACGGGGGAGTGGAACTGCCGGACCACCGCCGAACACGTCGGTGACTGCCTGCTGTCCTACGCGGCGCAGCTGGTCGCCCAGCCGGAGCACCGGTACGTGCGTTTCCTCGCCGCCGCGGACGAGGACGCGAGCCCTGCCGAGCTGCTCGAGTTCGCCGTGACCGGTGGCGGGATCCTCGCCTCGGTGGTGCGGACGGCGGCGCCGTCCGCACGCGCCTACCACCCCACCGGCCTGGCCGGTCCCGCGCACTTCGCCGGCATGGGTTGCGTCGAAGTGCTGGTGCACGGCGAGGACATCGCCCGCGGCCTCGGTCTGAGGTTCGACCCGCCCCGTGACGTCTGCGCTCGCGTGCTCGCGGCGATGTTCCACCACGACGACCTCGACGTGGATCCCTGGACCGGCCTGCTCTGGGCGACCGACCGCGTCAGCCTGCCCGGCCGTGAGCGGCAGACCGGCTGGCGCTGGCGCGGCGCGCCCGCATGAGCGCGTACTAGCCGTTGCGCCGTTCCAGGAGGACGGTGTCACGCCACTCGCCGTGGTGCTGCGCGATCCGCTCACGCAGACCCACGGTGCGGAAGCCCGCCTTGTGGTGCAACGCGATGCTGGCCCGGTTCTCCGGGAAGATGACGGCCTGCAACGTCCACAACCCGTCCGCGTCCGCCGCCGAGACCTGGTGGTGCAGCAGGGTTTTGCCGACGCCACGGCCCTGCGAGGCGTCCGCCACGTAGATCGACGTCTCCGCCACGCCCGAGTAGCACTCCCGCGGCGACACCGGGGTCGCGGCCGCCCACCCGGCGATCGACCCGTCCACCACGGCGATCCAGCGGTGGTCCGGCAGCCACTTCGACTCCAGCGTCCGCCGCGACGGGACCTCGGTCTCGAACGTCGCGTTGCCCGACGCGATGCCCTCGCCGTAGATGCGGCGGACCTCGGGCCAGTCGGCGGCGGTCATGGGACGGATCGCCACGCCGGGCACCGGCCGCACCGTGCCCGACGCCAGCGCGCCCATCACGGCGTCCGCCGCGTGCGGCAGACCCGTGCAGCAGGCCGGGTTCACCGTCACCAAGGTCGTGGTGCCCTCGCGCTGGACGTGCAGGAAGCCGACCTCGGCCAGCTTGCGGACGTGGTGCGAGCAGGTGGACTGGCTCACGCCCAGCAGGGTGGTCAGTTCGCCGACGGTGACCGGGACCGGCGACGAGGCCACGTGGTGCAGCAGGCGCACCCTCGTCGCGTCGGACAGCGTCGAGAACCACGAGGCGTACGTCGCGGCTTCATCGGTTAGCACCGATCAAGTATCGATCCGGGTCGATGGAAGAATCAAACCGAATACTTCTTGACGCAGAACGACAGGCCGCGGAAGAAGCCGTCGCCGAACGCCTCCACCCGCGCGAAGCCCGACGGCACGGCCTTGCCGTTCACGTCCGCCGCGATGAGGCTGTCGTCGGCCAGCAGCTCCGCCACGGCCTCGTCCAGGTCGCCGGGGGACAGCCGCAGGCCCGCGGCGGCGTCCGGGCGGTTCGTGAGGCCCGCCCACGCCCCGGTCAGGCAGGCCGTGCGCTGGCCCGCCGCGTCGTCGTCGAGCTTGAAGCCCGTGGCGTGCTGGATCGACAGCGAGAAGCGGGAGGCGATGACCGCGAACGCCGCGAAGTCGCCGATGCCGCCCTTCGACCCCTTCTTCGGGGGCGTGCCGATCTTCACCAGCGCCGGCAGGTCGAGCTGGAGCTGGTTCACGGCGGGGCAGTAGGTGGCGGGCGACGTCGTCTGGGCGTCCGGGCAGGGCTTCACGCCCGACCTGTCGATGGCGGGGAAGGCGGCGCCGCTCGACTTGTAGGCGTCCCGCAGCGACTCCTCCAGCGCCCGCTGGTACTTGTCCTCGTCGATCTTGGCGTTGCCGCGGCCCTGGCCCTGGTCCTTGTCGGAGATGTCGAACGGGCGCTCGGTGATGCGCTTGGCGATCTCGGCCTCGTTGATCTCCGCGCACCGGGCGGCGCCGCGGGTGAAGCCGAACTGGAACGCGGACACCCGGTCGAACGCGCTGCCGTGCGCGCCCTGCTTCTCGAACGACGTGCCGGCGCTGTCGCGGATGAAGAACATCGTCTGCATGATCTGGTTCAGGCCCTCGCCGGTGGAGAGCTCGAAGTGCTTCGACTTGTTCTCCGCCACCCAGCGCATGAAGACGCCGGTGTAGCAGTCGGCCTGCTGCTCCTTGACGATCGACGGCGTGTTGGCGCCGATGCCGGACATCGGGCCCAGCTTGTACTGGACCGCGTGGCCCATCTCGTGCGCCAGGACCGTCACCACGGCCATCGGGCCGAACGAGTCCTTCAGCATCGGCAGCAGCTCGCCGCGGTCCCACGTGATGCTGTCGTCGAGCGCGCAGTAGAACGCGTTCGCGATGCCCGTGGTGTCGAGCTTGCAGACCTCGACGCCCTTGCCGTTCGAGTCGTACGACAGCAGGCGCTTCACCGGCTCGAACGTCTTGCCGCCGAACGAGCGCGGCAGCTCGTCCTTCCAGAACTCCTGCACGTCGGCGAGGGTGTTGATGGCCAGCCGGTCCATCTCGCCGCCGTCGCCGTTCTCCACGCTCAGGTCGGCGTCGGGCACGCCCTGCTTCGGGCCGGACGGGCCGTTGGAGATCTCCAGGCCCGCGACCTTCGTGGGGTCGGGGCGTTCGCCCTTCGGTTCGCCCTCGACCACGGTCGCGCACGCGGTGAGGGCTGCGGTCACGGCCAGCGCGACGGCGATTCGTCCGAATCCCATGAGGTCAGACCCTACTCAGCGGCTTCCGGGGTCGTTCGGCAAGTACCTGCGGCCAAACGTGAAACTGTCTCACCCTCAGGGGTGATTTCAAGACTGCACGGGCTCGTTTTCGTTGTCCTGCCGATGTTTCGACGAGCACAGTCCGTTCCGCAAGCCTTCAGTGTGGAAGGAGTTCGGCGGTATGGGTAGAACGCGCTGGGCACGGTTCGTCGGAGTGCTCGGCATCGGCGTCGTCGGCGCCGGTGCCCTCCTCTTCGGCATGTCCCAGGGAGCGCTGGCCGCCTCGTTCGCGGTGTCCGGCACCAACTTCAAGGTGTCCGCCGACAACTTGACGGGCCAGGGATTCGTCCAGTTCGGCGGGGTCGACGCGGGTGCGGGCAAGGTGCACGTCGTCGCGGTCAGCGGTTTCAAGACGGCGAGGCTCGACAAGTTCTGCCAGTCGGTGTTCGTGCCCGGCATGCCGATCGTCGGTGACGTGACGATGCGCATCACCGCGGACAGCGTGGGGGGCATGTCGGCCGACAACCTGGTCGTCAACCTCACGGATCTCAACGGTGACCTGGTCCTCGGCAACCCCGAGATCGGCATCGACGCCAGCAAGGTGACCAAGGGCCCGGAGAACCTCAAGGGCCTTCCGGGGTCGTTCGGCCTGCAGGCCGACACGGCCAACATCACCTCGCTGCAGCAGACCGCCTGGGCCACCACGGCCCAGACCATCAGGTTCAAGGGCATGAGCCTGACCATCCGCCAGGGGAAGCAAGAGTGCTTCTGAGGGCCTGGCGCGGCTTCACCGCGTGGCGACGTGGCCGGCCCTTCTGGGCCGGTCTCTTCGTGGCGGGCGGAGCGCTGATCATCCTGTTCCCGCCGTTCGTGGGCGTGAAGCTCGGCGACATGGTCATCTCGATCCAGACGCTCGGCGGTGTGTCGGCGCTGCTGATCGGCTCGTTGCTGGCGATCTGCGCGGCCACCCTGTGGCTGCAACCCAAGTTCCGCCTCGCGGCGGGCATCGTGACGGTCCTGCTGTCCCTGGTCGCGCTGGTCGTGACCAACCTGGGCGGCTTCCTGGCCGGCACGATCCTGTCCCTGCTGGGCGGCGCACTGGCCGTGGCCTGGACCGACGAGCCCAAGAAGCCGAAGGAGGCGAAGGGGTCGAAGCAGGCACAGGACGAGAACCAGCACGAGCCGGAAACGACCCAAAGGGTTCACCCCACATGATGCGAACACAGCCGCTGGCCGCCGTGGCGATGGTCGCGGTACTGGCGCTGCAACCGCCGTCGAGCACAGAGCCACCACCCAGCTCGGAAACCAGCTCACCGGCCCCGACGACCACCGCACCTCCGTCGTCGTCGGAGCCGCCCCCGGCCTCCAGCAGCACCCCACCGCCGGCGTCGTCGTCCGCGCAGTCCACACCGCCCACCGCGGAGCCGCCCTCGACACCGGCACCCCCGCCACCGGCCCCTGCCCCGGTGGCGGCGGGAGGCAGGGAGTGGACCCTGACGGCGTCCCGCCTGGACCTGGGCGGCCTCAACTTCGTGGGAGTGGTCGACGCCCTGGTGAACGGCCAGGTCCTCAAGGTCCTGAAGTTCACCGCCGGGGACATGAAGATCAAGGACCTGGTCCAGACGGCCGAGATCTCACCGGGCGTCAAACTCGTCACGGCGGCCCGCCCCGGCAGCACCTCGACGGTCTCACCGGGCCGGATCGAGCTCTACACGGTCCAGCTCAAGGGCAACCTGGACCTCCTGGGCATCAAGATCCCGGTGGACTACACGGCGGCCCACCCACCCCCGCTGAACGTGCCGTTCGTGACGTTCACCGAGGTCACCGTGCGCAACACGGACCTGATCGGCGGCACGCTGAAGATCCCGGGCGCGAGGATCTCCGTGGTCTCGGACCAGGCACCGGTGGCAAGACGCTGAAGCCCGCACCAGGCCAGAGCCGGTGCGGGCTTCCGCTCACTTCTCGTCGGTCAGCGCTCGAGCGTCAGAGCCCGCACTTCTTGGGCCCCTCGAACACGCCCTCGCGGAACCGGGCCACCCGAGCGAACCCGGGGTCGACGGGGTCCCGCCCCTTGGAGTCCCGAGCCGCGTAGTCGTACTTCAACAGCACGGTCACGGCCTCGTCGAAGTCACCGGGCGACAACCCGAACCCGTCCTGCCGCTGGAACACCGCCCCGGTGTAGGCACCGGCCAGGCACAACGCGGCAGCCGAAGCCGACTCGCCTTCGGTGGGCTTCCCCTGCACGGCCAGCTCGGCCATCGCGTACCGGGTGGCGATCAACGTGCCGGTCGCGTAGTCGCCCAGATCCTTGTGCAGGCCTGGCAACTCGTCCTTGGTGTCGATCTGGATCGACTTGGCATCCGGGCAGTAGGCGACGGGCCCCTGGTCCCCCGAGCAGGTCGGCTCGGACTGAGCGGCCTCGGCCTTCACCGTCGGCCACTGCTTGCCGGCCGCCGTGGCCAGCCCCTTGAAGTACCCGTCCAGGTCGGGGGTCACGTTCTCCAGCATGTCCGAGAACGGCAGGTTGCCGCCGTTGGCCCGGTCCTTGACGCTGGTGAACGCCCGCTGCGTGAACTGCCGGTTCTGCACCGTCATCGCCCCGCAGAACTTCGTGCCCTGCTCGTACCCGTCCTGGAACGCGGCGACGCGGTCGAAGGCCGACCCGTGCGCCTGCTCGTCCTCGGGCGAGGTGCCCACCGGGTCGCGGAACGTGATCAACGCGCCCAGGGCCTTGTCCAGTGCGTCGGCGTTGATGTCCAGCCGGGGCGACTTGCCGTCGCCCACGTACCGGACGAACGACCCGGCGAAGCAGTCGGCCTGCGCCTCGGTCAGGATCGTCGGGTACTTCTCGGGCTCGCGGCGTTCCGCCTCGGGCGTGATGCCCATGCGGTTCTGCACGGCGTGCCCGATCTCGTGCGCCAGCACCACGACCACGGCCGCGTCGCCGAACCTGTCCTGCAGGACGGGCAGCAGCGAGGCGCGGTCCCAGGCGATCGCGTCGGCGGCCGGGCAGTAGAAGGCGTTGCCCTCCACGTCGGCGGCCTTCTGGGTGCACGGCGGCGGCTTGGCGGTGGCGTCGGCGGTGTCGACGGAGAAGTAGCCGCCGCTCAGGGGCTTCCACGGCTTGTTGAACGTCGACTGGAAGGAGTCCGTCCAGAACTCCTCGATGTCCGTCAGCGCGGTGGCGGCCAGCTTGTCGATGGGACCGTTGTCCGAGCCGCGCACCTGGATGGTGGCGCTCGACGCGTCCTTCTTCACCACCTTGGCGGCACGTGGGCGCCCTGGGATCTCGGCGGTGCAACCCACCGCGAGCAGGGCGGTGGCGACGATCAGCGCGATGCTCCGGTGCCGCATGAACCCATTGTGCCTGCCGTCCGGGCGCGCGGGCGTGCTACTCGTCCAACTCAGGCGCATACAAAGCTCAACGTGTCGCGGCCTGATCGGGTTCACCGGGCTGGAACCACGCGGTCTCCGGCCCGGTGAACCCGGCAGGTCAGTCTTCGGCGCCCAGCACCCCGGGCTCGTCGGGAACGAGCCACAGCACCCCGGACGGCGGCAGCTGCAGGAGCGCCGAGTAGGGCCTCCCGTGCCACGGCCTGGCCTCGGCCTCGACGCCGCCGAGGTTGCCCACACCGGACCCGCCGTAGTGCGCGGCGTCGGTGTTCACGAGCTCCTTCCACCGGCCGGACGAAGGCAGCCCGACCCGGTAGTCGTGGTGTGGCGACCCGGAGAAGTTCGCCACGCACGTCAGCACGGACCCGTCCTCACCGATCCGCAGGAACGACAGCACGTTGCCGCCCGAGTCGTTCGCGTCGATCCACTGGAACCCCTCCGGCGTCACGTCGTGCGAGAACAACGCCGCCGCACCGCGATAAACCGAGTTCAGGTCCCGCATCAACGACTGGATGCCCTGGTGCAGCGGCTCCTGCTCGACCAGGTGCCAGTCGAGCGACCGCGACTCCGACCACTCCTGCCGCTGCCCGAACTCACCACCCATGAACAGCAGCTGCTTGCCCGGATGCGCCCACATGAACGCCAGCAACGACCGCACGCCCGCGGCCTTGTTCCAGTCGTCACCCGGCATCCGCTCCCACAGCGAGCCCTTGCCGTGCACCACCTCGTCGTGCGACAGCGGCAGCACGAAGTTCTCGCTCCACGCGTACACCAGCGAGAACGTCATCTCGTTGTGGTGGAACGACCGGTGCACCGGCTCACGCGACAGGTAGTGCAGCGTGTCGTGCATCCAGCCCATGTTCCACTTGAAGCCGAACCCGAGCCCGCCCAGGTGCGTCGGCCGCGTCACGCCCGGCCACGCCGTCGACTCCTCGGCGATCATCACCACGCCGGGGTGCCGCCGGTACACGGTCGCGTTCAGCTCCTGCAGGAACCGCACCGCGTCGAGGTTCTCGCGCCCGCCGAACTCGTTCGGCAGCCACTGGCCCTCCGGCCGCGAGTAGTCGAGGTAGAGCATCGACGCGACGGCGTCCACGCGCAGCCCGTCGAGGTGGAACTCCTCGATCCAGTACAGCGCGTTGGCCACGAGGAAGTTGCGGACCTCGTTGCGCCCGAAGTCGAAGACGTACGTGCCCCAGTCGAGCTGCTCGCCGCGGCGCGGGTCGGCGTGCTCGTACAACGGCGTGCCGTCGAACTTCGCGAGCGCCCAGGCGTCCTTCGGGAAGTGCGCCGGCACCCAGTCGACCAGCACGCCGATGCCGCGCTGGTGCAGCGTGTCCACGAAGTACCGGAAGTCGTCCGGCGACCCGAACCGCGAGGTCGGCGCGTAGTACGAGGTGACCTGGTAGCCCCACGACCCGCCGAACGGGTGCTCGGCCACCGGCAGCATCTCGATGTGCGTGAAGCCCATGTCCTCGCAGTAGCCCGCGAGCTCGACCGCCAGCTCCCGGTAGCCGAGACCGGGCTTCCACGAGCCGAGGTGCACCTCGTAGGTCGACATCGGCGCGTTCGCCCAGTTCGTGGCCTCGCGCCGGGCCTCCCACTCCGCGTCCTGCCACTGGTACTCGGACCGCGTGACGACCGAGGCCGTCTGCGGCGGCACCTCGGTGGCGAACGCCATCGGGTCGGCCTTCTCGTGCCAGTTCCCGTCCTGGCCGAGGATGCGGAACTTGTACCGCGACCCCACCACGACGTTCGGCAGGAACACTTCCCACACGCCGCTGGAACCCATGGAGCGCAACGGGTTCGCGCGCCCGTCCCAGCCGTCGAAGTCACCCGTCACGCGCACGCCCTGCGCGTTCGGCGCCCACACCGCGAACGAGACACCGGTGACGTCACCGGAAGCCGTTTCGTACGAACGGACGTGGGCGCCGAGCACGTCCCACAGCCGTTCGTGCCGGCCCTCGCCGATCAGGTGCAGGTCCAGCTCGCCCACGGTCGGCAGCCAGCGGTACGGGTCGTCGACCTCCACCGCGGGCCCGCCGTTGTACTTGACCAGCAGCCGGTAGTCGCCGGGCACCTCGGGCAGCTCGCCCTCGAACAGGGCGTCGGCGATGCGCGGCAGCTCGACCTGCTTGTCACCCCACGCCACCGCGACCGACGTGGCACCCGGACGCAGGGCCCGCGCGATCACCTGGTCGCCGACGGAGTGCACACCCAGCACCGAGTGCGGGTCGTGGTGCGCACCTGACAGGAGTCGGTCCAGGTCGGCCTTCACGGCTCAGTTCCCTCCAGAAGTCATCCGGGCGATCGACGACAGCGGAACCGTCAACCACTCCGGCCTGTTGGCGTGCTCGTAAGCGACCTCGTAGACCGCCTTGTCCAGCTCGAACGCGCGCAGCAGCACGGCGTTGTCCCGCGGGTCGGCCGCCACCTCGGCGTAGCCGTCGCAGAACGCCGCTCGGTTGCGCTTCGTCCACTCCATCGCGCGGTAGGCGAGCTGGTCGTCGTCGGGCTGGCCGACGAGCAGCTGCCGGGCCGCGTAGTCGAACGACCTCAGCATCCCCGCCACGTCCCGCAACGGCGACCGCAGCGCCAGCCGGTCCTCGACCTTCGCCGCCGGCTCGCCCTCGAAGTCGATCAGCAGCCACCCGTGCACGGTCCGCAGCACCTGACCGAGGTGCAGGTCGCCGTGGATGTGCTGGATCGGCAACGCGCCGACGTGCGCGCGGGCGTCCTCGAACGCCACCCGCAGCGGTTCCTCGTACCTGCCGAGCTCCGGCACGGCCTCCAGCACGACGCCGAGACGCCGTTGCATGCCCGCGATGGCCCGGGAGATCGCGTCGTCGTCGGCGATCCGCGTGCCCAGCGCCTCCGCCAGGTCCGCGTGCACCTTCGCCACGGCGTGGCCGAGTCGCTGCGCCTCGCCGGCGAAGTCGCCGCCCACCTCGGACGCGTGCAGGTCGGCCTCGGCCATCAGGTCGCGCACCGAGGTCGTGGCCATCGCCCAGCCCTCGACCGCGTCCGGCATGAACTCCTGCAGCATCGCCAGGGTCACCGTCTGACCGTCCACGACCGTCGAGATCGCGCCGAGCGGCTGCGCGATGTGCTCGCAGCCGACCGAGCGCAACGCGCGGTGCATCGTCAGGTCCCGGTTCTCGCCGTGCGCGAGCTTGCGGAAGATCTTGAGGATGTACTGCTGGCCGTAGATCAGCGACGTGTTGGACTGCTCGACGCCGATCGGCCGTCCGCGCAGGCCCGAGCGCAGTTCCGTGCCCGGCTCGTGCGCGAACGTGATGCCGTCGACCTCGTGCCCGGACGCGATCCGGTCGAGCAGGACGCCGTTGTGCTCGGGGTCGAGCAGGACGTCCCACGCGCCGGTGCTCAGGCTCAGTGCGCCCTGGTAGCTCTCGGTGCGCCCCGGTTGCTCCACCTCGAAGATCACGTGCACCAGGTCGCCGTCCACCACGGTCGTCCGAAGTGGACGGACGGCCGTGATGGGCTTGTCCTTGCCGCCGAACCACCTCGCGGCCGGGAGCAGATCGGGCAGTGAGGCGACCAGCTTCTCGACCAACTCGTGTGGGTCAGTCACGCTTTCACCTCATCTCGCTGTCGTCGCCCGCCTCTACCAGCTGGAACCAGTAGAAACCGTGACCCGGGAGGGTCAACAGGTACGGGAGTTCCCCGATCGCGGGGAATTTGACACCTCCGGTGAGTTCCAGCGGCGTGTGGTCGCGGTGCTCGGAGAGGTCCAGCTCGACGGGTTGCGGGAAGCGGGACAGGTTGTTCACGCAGAGCACGATGTCCTCGCGGCCGTCCGGGCGCTTCCACTGCCTCTTGAAGGCGAGCACGCTCGGGTTCGAGCCGCCGAGCTCGGTGAAGTCGCCCTCGGCGAACGCGTGGTGCTGCTTGCGCACCTCGATCATGTGCCGGGTCCAGTTGAGCAGCGACGACGAGTTGTTCAGCTGCGCCTCGACGTTCAGGCCCTGGTAGCCGTAGACCGGGTCCATGATCACCGGCAGGTAGATCCGGCCGGGGTCGCAGCTCGAGAAGCCCGCGTTGCGGTCCGGGGTCCACTGCATCGGCGTGCGCACCGCGTCGCGGTCCTGCAGCCAGATGTTGTCGCCCATGCCGATCTCGTCGCCGTAGTAGAGAACGGGTGAGCCCGGCAGCGACAGCAGCATCGCGGTGAACAGCTCGTGCTGGTTGCGGTCGTTCTCCAGCAGCGGGGCGAGCCGTCGGCGGATGCCGATGTTCGCCTTCATCCGCGGGTCCTTGGCGTACTCCGAGTACATGTAGTCACGTTCTTCGTCCGTGACCATCTCCAGCGTGAGCTCGTCGTGGTTGCGCAGGAAGATGCCCCACTGCGCGTTCTCCGGGATCGCCGGCGTCTGCGCCAGGATCTCCGAGATCGGGAACCGCGACTCCCGCCGCACCGCCATGAAGATGCGCGGCATCAACGGGAAGTGGAACGCCATGTGGCACTCGTCGCCGCCGACCGCCGCGTCACCGAAGTACTCGACCACGTCCGACGGCCACTGGTTCGCCTCGGCGAGCAGCACGCGGCCGGGGAACTCGTCGTCGACGACCTTGCGGCACTTCTTGAGGAACTCGTGCGTGCGCGGCAGGTTCTCGCAGTTCGTGCCCTCCTCTTCGAAGAGGTACGGCACGGCGTCGAGGCGGAACCCGTCGATGCCGAGGTCGAGCCAGAACCGCAGGGTGTCGAGCATCGCCTCCTGCACGTCCGGGTTCTCGAAGTTGAGGTCCGGCTGGTGGCTGAAGAAGCGGTGCCAGTAGAACTGCCCGCGCACCGGGTCGTAGGTCCAGTTCGACGACTCGGTGTCGACGAAGATGATCCGCGCGTCGGAGTACGCCGAATCGTCGTCGCTCCAGACGTAGTAGTCGCCGTACGGGCCCTTCGGGTCCTGCCGCGACTGCTGGAACCACGGGTGCGCGTCGGAGGTGTGGTTGAGCACCAGGTCGGTGATCACCCGGATGCCGCGCCGGTGCGCCTCCTCCAGCAGGTACACGAAGTCCTCGACGGTGCCGAACTCCGGCAGCACCGCGCGGAAGTCGCTGATGTCGTACCCGCCGTCGCGCAGCGGCGAGGCGTAGAACGGCGGCAGCCAGAGGCAGTCGACGCCCAGCCACTCCAGGTAGTCGAGGCGCGAGGCGAGACCGCGGAGGTCGCCCGTGCCGTCGCCGTTCGAGTCGCTGAAGGCGCGGACGAGGACCTCGTAGAAGACGGCGCCCTTGAACCAGCTCGGGTTCTCCGAGGCCGGTTTCGCGGACTTGAAGTCCTCTGCCTGCGGTTCGACGAGGAAGCCGTCGTCGTCGATGGCTTCGCCGGTGTGCGGTGTTCCTTCCAGCCCGAGCACTGCGTCGGGACGGGTGTCGTCGGCCATGGTTCCCACCTCGTCGGGGGTTGAGCGGTTGAGCGGGCGGACGCGGTGCCCTAGGAGAAACGTCGTTGGAGGCTGACGACGTGCGCGGTGGCACGCCAGGGCTCCAGCCGGATGTAGTTGGCCTGACCCCAGTCCCAGGTCTCGCCGGTGACCTCGTCGTGCGCGATCACGCGTTCGTGCCAGTCGAACCCGAGCTCGGGCAGGTCGAGGTACAGCGTCCCCTCCTGGCCGTGGTGCGGGTCGAGGCTGACGACGACCACGACCGTGTCCCCGGTCTCCGGGTCGCGCTTGGAGAACGCGACGATCGCGTCGTTGTCGACGGTCTGGAACTGCAGCGTCCGCATCTGCTGGAGCGCCGGGTGGGCTTTGCGGATGTGGTTCAGCTTGCGCAGCCACGGTTCGAGACTGCGCCCGTCCGCCAGTGCACGGGCGTAGTCGCGCGGCCGCAGCTGGTACTTCTCGGAGTTCAGGTACTCCTCGCTGCCCGGCTTCACCGCCTCGTGCTCGAACAGCTCGTAGCCGCTGTACACGCCCCACGTGGGGGAGAGCGTGGCCGCGAGCGCCGCGCGCAGACCGAACATCGCCGGGCCGCCGTGCTGCAGCGACTCGTGCAGGATGTCCGGCGTGTTCACGAACAGGTTCGGGCGTGCCTCGTCCCAGTGGTCGCGGACGTCCTCGCCGAACTCGATCAGCTCCTGCTTGCCCGTCCGCCACGTGAAGTACGTGTAGGACTGGGTGAACCCGAGCTTCGCGAGGCCGTAGAGGCGCGCGGGCCTGGTGAAGGCCTCCGCCAGGAACAGCGTGTCCGGGTAGGCCTCCTTGACCTTCCAGATCAGCCACTGCCAGAAGTCCGGCGGCTTGGTGTGCGGGTTGTCGACCCGGAAGATCCGCACCCCGTGCTCGGCCCAGAAGAGCACGACCCTGAGCACCTCGTGGTAGAGGCCCTGCGGGTCGAGGTCGAAGTTGATCGGGTAGATGTCCTGGTACTTCTTGGGCGGGTTCTCCGCGTACGCGATCGTGCCGTCCGGCAGCTGCGTGAACCACTCCGGGTGCTTGAGCACCCACGGGTGATCGGGCGCGCACTGGAGCGCGAAGTCGAGCGCGACCTCCAGGCCGAGCTCGTTCGCGCGTTCGACCAGGGCGTCGAAGTCCTCGATCGTGCCGAGCTGCGGGTGCAGCGCGTCGTGCCCGCCCTCGTCCGCGCCGATCGCCCACGGTGATCCCGTGTCCTCGGGCGTGGCGACGAGCGTGTTGTTGGGGCCCTTGCGGTTGACCCGGCCGATGGGGTGGATCGGCGGGAAGTAGACGACGTCGAAGCCCATCGCCGCGACCCGGTCGAGCTCCTTGGTCGCCGTGGCGAACGTGCCGTGCACGGCCTGGCCGGTCTCGTCGATCCCGCCGGTGCTGCGCGGGAAGAACTCGTACCAGGAGCCGAACGCGGCCTTCTTGCGGTCGCACCAGATCTTGTGCGTCTTGCCCTTGGTGATCAGCTCGCGCACGGGGTGCTCGAACATGATCTTCTGGACGTCGGCGGCGAACGACGGCGCGACCCGTTCGGCGAGCGGCCGGTCCTCGTCCCGCAGCGCTTCCGCGGCGGACATGAGAAGTGCTCGCTCTTGTCGCCTATCGGGTCGCTTTCCCACCCGATCGAGTAGCCGGGCACCGATTTCAAGATCGTTTGCGAGATCACCGGGGCCTTGACCGGCCGCGATCTTCACCTCAACGGCGTGGTTCCAGGTGCCCCAGGGGTCACTCCACGCATCGATCCGGAACGTCCAGGCGCCTTCTTGGTCCGGAACGACCGTCGCGCCCCATCTGTCGAGCCCGATTCCGACCTCGTGCATGCGGGTCTGGCGAGCGACTCGGTCGTTCGGCCCGCGCCAGCTGACCGTCGCCGCGAGTTTGTCGTGACCCTCGCGCCAGACCGTGGCGTGAACCGGAATGTGTTCTCCCACAACGGCTTTGGCTGGATACCTACCAGCCGACACCACCGGGGATACGTCATCGATACCGAGCCGTCCGCTCATCGGCAGCGCCCTTCCGCCGTGTCGCTTCGCGTTGATGCTTCAAATCCTGCCTTGCTCGATCAAGCCGTGTGACAGCGGGTTACCCCATCTAGATCCGTACCCCGACACTCTCGATCGCACACCTCGAACGCAGATCGTGTCCAGGGGCCTTCGTCCACCTTCCCGCCATTTGGTGTCCGCATCATTGGACTCTTCGCGCACAACTCACCGTGTTAAGAGGGCGCTACAGGTACCGTGCGCGCGTGAACAAGCTTGGAGGTCGCTACGTCCTGCTCGACCAGCTCGGCGCCGGAGCCATGGGCGTCGTGTGGCGAGCGCGCGACGAGTTCCTGCACCGTGATGTAGCGGTCAAGCAGCTGCTTCTCAACGACGTGGAGTCGAACGAGTTCCACGAGGCCGTGCAGCGCGCCATGCGCGAGGGCCGGATCGCGGCACGGTTGCAGCACCCGAACGCGATCGCCGTCTACGACGTGGTCGAGGACGACGGCAAGCCCTGTCTTGTCATGGAGTATTTGCCGTCCCGCAACCTGTCCTCGATCCTGGAGCGCGGCCCGATGCCTCCCCAGGAGGCCGCGCGCATCGGTTCGCTGGCCGCGGGCGCCCTGGCCGCCGCCCACGCCGCAGGCATCGTGCACCGCGACATCAAGCCGGGCAACGTCCTCATTGGACGCGACGGCACCGTGAAGATCACCGACTTCGGCATCTCGCGCGCTTTGGGCGACGTGGCCGTGACGAAGACCGGCATGCTCGCCGGCACGCCGGCCTACCTGGCGCCGGAGCTGGCCCGCGGCGCCGAGCCCGCGCCGCCGTCCGACGTGTTCTCCCTGGGCGCGACGATCTACGCGATGACCGAGGGCGAACCGCCGTTCGGCAAGAGCACGAACGACCTGGGCCTGCTCTACAAGGTGGCGCGCGGCGAGACCCGCCCCCCGAACCGCTCGGGCCCGCTCACCGGCCTGCTGGTCCGCCTGCTGGCCAACGAGCCGTCCCAGCGCCCGACCGCCGCCCAGGCCGCCGAGGAGCTGAAGGCGATCGCCGCGGGCCAGCCGGTCCCGACGACCCGCGTGATCCCGCCGCGCCCGATGACCCCGCCCACCGGCACCGCCGTGATGGGAGCGGCAGGCCCTGGCACTCAACGGCCGATGCCGCGCCCGCAGCCCACCCGCCCACCGGCCCCGCTGCCCGCGACCTACGACGACTACGACGACCGCTACGAGCCCGAGCCCGAACCGCGCAAGAACCGGGGCCTGGCGATCGCGGCGGCCGTCCTCGGCGTCCTGCTGATCTCCGGCATCGCCTACGCGATCATCAACTCGGGCGGCGACGACAAGACCGCCACCGGCCCCGGCACCACCTCGAACACCGCGTACGAGACCGCCGTGACCACCACCGAGAAGCCGGCCGCCCAGCCCCCGGCCCAGACCACCGAGAAGCAGACCCCGTCCCAGACCAAGCCGAGCCAGCCCTCCTCCACGAAGCCGCCGGTCAAGTTCACCCCGGCCCAGGTCGCCACCTTCGTGAAGCAGCACTACGCCAAGCTCCCGGCCAACGTGGAGGCGGCCCGCAACGACTGGGCCCCCGACCAGGCCCCGGACCTGGGCCGCGAACGCGAGTTCTGGGGCAAGTACAGCAAGCTGGCCCTGGCCGGCGACCCCCTGGTGGAAGCCGACGACGACGGCAACTTCTCGGTCACCACCGCCCTCCAGCTCACCGAGAAGGACGGCGACAAGACGACCACCGTCGAACACCGCCTGGCGATCTCGGGCAAGAACGACAAACTCCGCATCATCGCCGAGGACCGCTGACCCTCGCGTCAACGACCGCGGGTGGACCGTTCACACCGTCGTGAACGGTCCACCCGCAGCACATGAGTTCCGGGTGGGCCGTTCACACCTCGCGACCAGCGCCCCAGCCCCGCGGCCCCGCCCCACCCCTGCATCCGGCCGCTCCGCACAACGGCCGCCACCGCGCCTTGCCTCCGCGCGTTGCCTCGTGCCCAGCACCACTCCTGCGGGGCAGCCCGTTCCGCCGCCCCAGGTCCGCGCCGCCGCTCGGTCCCGCGCCCACTGCCGCGCTTGCCCCGCTCGCCGCAGGTTCGCCTCGCACCCGCTTGCCGGACTGCGCCGCGGCCACGCCGCTCTGCCTCGCCCGACGCGCCGCGGCCACCCTGCTCCGCCTCGCCCGCTCGCAGCGCCCCGTGGCTCTGCAGGTCGCCCCGCCTCCCGCGCCCCGCCCACTCCCGCATGCCAGCCGGCAGCGCGTCCCGCCTCTCTTCCTTGCGCCTCGGCTCTGCCACACCCACCCGGCGCACCCCACTTCTGCGAGCAAGCCCCGCCGCCCCGCCTCGCCCCCGCCGCTCGGTCTCGCCAGCCGCCGCGCCCTGCTCCCGCATGCCAGCCCGTCCCCGCCTCTCCTTACCCACCAGCCGCCGCGCCTCGGCCCTTCCCGCACCCGCCCCACCCCACCCGCTCCGTCCCGCGGGCCCGTCCTTCCATCCCGTCCCGCTTCTCCCCACACCACCCGCACCCACCCCCGAGCCCGGCCCACGTGTCCCGACCGGACCGTCCACACCCGCCCCCACACCCCCGAACCGCCGTCACCGGACCGGGTGCCAACCGGACGCCCGGAAACCCCCGCCCCGCGCGTCTGACCTGCTCACACCCGGTGCCCCGGCTGAACCGGTTCTGCAAGTCGTTGCAGGTGTGACCGGGAACGTTGTCAGGCACTCAGGGGTGGCAGGTAAGTTGCCTCGTCATGCGAGCACTTCGCCGGTTCACCGTCCGAGCCAGCCTGCCGGAGCCCCTGTCCGCACTCAGCACGCTCGCCACCAACCTGCGCTGGACGTGGCACCCGCCCACGCAGGAGTTGTTCTCCTCGATCGACCCCCGCGTGTGGTCCGAGGTCGGTGGCGACCCGTTGCGCCTGCTCTCCGTCGTCGACGCGGGGAAGCTGGAGTCCCTGGCGAGAGACGAGCAGTTCCTGCTCAAGGTCCACGCGCTCGCCACAGACCTGGAGCGGTACGTCGGAGGGCCGCGCTGGTACCAGCGCCGGCAGGACGAGATCGTCCAGCGGCGCGAGCACGGCAGCACCAAGGACACGCCGCTGCCGACCAGCGTCGCGTACTTCAGCATGGAGTTCGGCGTGCACGAGGCGCTGCCGAACTACTCGGGCGGTCTGGGCATCCTCGCCGGTGACCACCTCAAGGCGGCCAGCGACCTCGGCGTGCCCCTCATCGCGGTCGGGCTGCTCTACCGGTCCGGGTACTTCCGGCAGTCGCTGTCGCTCGACGGCTGGCAGATCGAGCACTACCCGGTGCTCGACCCGCGCGGGCTGCCGCTGGAGCTGCTGACCGAGCCGTCCGGCCTGCCGATCCTGGTCCACGTGGCGATGCCCGGTGACCGGATGTTGCGCGCCAAGATCTGGAAGGCACAGGTCGGCCGCATCCCGCTGCTGCTGCTCGACTCCGACGTGGAGCAGAACGACGAGGACCTGCGCGGCGTCACGGACCGGCTCTACGGCGGCGACCAGAACCACCGGATCCGCCAGGAGATCCTCGCCGGCATCGGCGGGGTGCGGGCGGTGCGCACGTTCTGCGAGCTCACCGGGCACGCGCAGCCCGAGGTGTTCCACACCAACGAGGGCCACGCCGGGTTCCTCGGCCTCGAGCGGATCCGCGAGTACATCACCAACGACGGGCTCGACTTCGACCAGGCGCTCACGGCCGCGCGCGCCGGTGCGGTCTTCACGACGCACACGCCTGTGCCCGCCGGCATCGACCGGTTCCCGGTGGACCTCGTGCAGCACTACTTCGGTGCCGAGAACCTCGTGCCCGGCGTGAACACCCAGCGCATCCTCGCGCTCGGCGCCGAGGACAACCCCGGCATGTTCAACATGGCCCACATGGGCCTGCGGCTCGCCCAGCGCGCCAACGGTGTGTCCAAACTGCACGGTGAGGTCAGCCGCGACATGTTCCGCGGGCTCTGGCCGGGCTTCGACGCCACCGAGGTGCCGATCGGGTCGGTCACCAACGGCGTGCACGGGCCGACGTGGGCCGCGACCGAGATGAGCAAGCTGCTCGGAGCGTCCGAAGCGGACAGCCACACCGGCAACGGCCTGGGCATCGGCGCGTTCGAGCCGGTCACCGACGCCGGTCTGTGGGAGATCCGGTCGACCCTGCGCGGCCGCCTGGTCGACGAGGTCCGCAGGCGCTTGAGGGAGTCCTGGTTGCAGCGCGGCGCGTCGGCGCTGGAACTGGGCTGGACCGACGGCGTGTTCGACCCCAACGTGCTGACCGTGGGCTTCGCACGGCGCGTGCCCACGTACAAGCGCCTCACGCTCATGTTGCGTGACCCCGAACGGCTGCGGAACCTCCTCCTGCACCCCGAACGGCCCGTGCAGCTCGTCGTCGCGGGCAAGTCGCACCCGGCCGACGACGGTGGCAAGGCGCTCATCCAGCAGATCGTGCGCTACGCCGACGAGGCCGGCGTGCGGCACCGGATCGTGTTCCTGCCGGACTACGACATGTCCATGGCCCGGTACCTGTACTGGGGTTGCGACGTGTGGCTGAACAACCCGATGCGCCCCCTCGAAGCGTGCGGCACGTCCGGCATGAAGAGCGCCCTGAACGGCGGCCTCAACCTGTCCATCCGCGACGGCTGGTGGGACGAGCTGTACGACGGCTCGAACGGCTGGGCCATCCCGACCGCGGACGGCATCACCGACCCGGTCCGCCGCGACGACCTGGAGGCCAACGCCCTCTACGAGCTGCTCGGTCAGCAGGTCGCGCCGCTGTTCTACGACCGCGGCGAGGACGGCGTGCCGACCCGCTGGATGTCGATGGTCCGGCACACGCTGGCCTCGCTCGGGCCGGTCGTGCAGGCCTCGCGCATGGTCCGCGAGTACGTCGAGACGTACTACGCGCCGGCCGCCGCGTCCGCGCAGACCGTCGTCGGCGAGGGCTACCGGGGCGCCAAGGAGCTCTCCGCCTACCGGCACCGGCTGCGCGCCTCGTGGACGCGGGTGCGGGTGCTCGACAGCGACCTGGTGCTCGGCGGCTCGTCGGTGCCGGTGCTCGGGTCGCCGGTCATCGTGCGGGCACGGGTCGAGCTGGCCGGGCTGGAACCGTCCGAAGTGGACGTCCAGGTCGTGCTCGGCAAGGTGTCGCACGACTCCGACGAGCTGAAGGACATCGTGTCCGCGCCGATGAACTACGCGGGCAACGGCAACTACGAGGCCGAGGTGCCCCTGCCGCACGCCGGAGCGCTCGGCTACACCGTCCGCGTGCTGCCCCGGCACGGCCTCCTGGCCACGTCGGCGGAACTCGGCAGGGTCGTACTGGCTAGTTGACCCTTTTACTAGATCAACACAGGGCATCCGGTTCGCCGAGCAACGGCGGGCTGGATGCCCTGATCTGTTCGTCTTCCTTGTTGCCTGTTCACTGCTCGTAACGAGCTTCCCGCGTGCGCCTCGTGGCCCCCGTAACTCAAACGAATGACCTCTTTTCAAGCGGGTGAATTCGTGATTTCCGCTGGTAGGGGCTGAGAAGCGGGCTTACGCTCGACGGCATGGAATGAACCGCTTCGGAATTCGCTGAAGGCATTTCCAGGGGCGGCTCCAAGTGAATTGCGCATTGAGGAAGAAGGTAGCCGTGAAGAAAACGATTACCGCACTCTCGCTCGTCGCAGCACTGTTCACCGCCTCTACCGTCCCGGCTGCCAGTGCGGCACCAGCCGCGCCAGAACTGCCGGCGGCGTGCGCCGGTCTCGTCACGGACCTCGCCGGAAAGCTCACGAAAACCGTCAGCAGCCTGCTGCCTCTGCCCAACGTGGGCGCCGTCACACCGCTCGTCGGAGACCTGCTCGGTCTGGTGACAGCGATGCAGAGCTCCGGCTGTCTGCCGACACCTCCGGTCAGCGTGCCGGGCGTGCCGATCCCGAAGGCGGCCGTCGAATACGCCGGCCCGGTCGACCAGTGCCTGCCGGTCGTGCTGAACCTGATCGCCAGCATCGCCGGGCTGGGCGGCACGGTGCTGGGCGCCGCCGGTGGCGCACTGCCTGACGTCGGCAAACTCACCGGCTTGCTGACCACGTTGCTCAAGACCGTCACCGACCTGCTGAGCAAGTGCGGCCTCCCGGCGCCTCCCGGCGGCCTGCCCGCGCTGCCCGGCCTGCCACTGCCGATCCAGAACAGCTAGCTCTCCACGCGGGGTGGAAAAGGGCCCGTCACCGGTCTCGGTGACGGGCCCTTTGCCGTGCACGGAGAGTAGTATTCCGTTTGGACCGGAATAACCTGGACGAGCTGCGACGTCACCCATTTGTCGCAGTTCAAGGGTTTTCGGGTAAAGCACACAATGGTGCGACTGATTCGTAATCGGCGCGGAGATGTGGTTAACCTGAATTTGCTCGATCCGCTGCTCGAAGAACGGAAAACTGCAGATGATCAAGAAAGCAATCGTCCTCGGTGCCGCTATCGCAGGCATGGGACTCTTCGCGTCGACCGCGCACGCCGCTCCCACCCAGAGCCGTGACGTGCTGGACACGCAGCTGGTTGGTCCCATCTCCATCACCGCGCTGTCGCACAACCCGTGGACTCCCGGCAACGGCAACGTGACCGGATCGGGCAACATCGGAGGCAACGGAAACAACGTCGGGAACAACAACAACGGCGGTAACGGCAACAGCAACGGCGGCGGTGGCAACAACGTCGGTGCCGGCAACTCGGGTGGGAACGGCAACAATTCGCCCGGTTTCCCCGGCTGATCCGGACCGGAGGATTCGTCTGGCGCTCAGCTGATGTCCGGCCGATGCACCGGCCGGCTTCCCCAGGTCAGCTGATCTCCAGACGGGCGCGGGTCGCCGCCACCCGCGGACTCCAGCCCGCGAGCTCGTGCGCTTCGGCCACGAGCTCGCGGGCTTTCGCGTTGTCGCCGTCCGCCATCCACGCCCGCGCGATCGTGATCAGGTCGTCGGCCCGCCCCACGGCGTTCTCGCTGGCCTCCGCCGAGTACCCGGCGAGCTGCCGGGCCGTGGCCGTGTCGCCCTCGACCAGCGCCATGATCGCGAGCGTCCCGTGAGCACGGTGCTTCGGGTACCCGGCCTGGTAGGCGTTGCCGAACATGCTGCGGGCGGTCTCCAGCCCCACCTCGGCGGGGAACTGCCCGGCCTCGACCGCGAGCACCGCGACCCCGGCCGTCGTGGCCATGACGAACGCCAGGTCACGCGTGCTCAGGTCCTCGCGAGCGGTCAGCCCGATGACCGTCTGCATCGCGTCGAGGTACTTCCCGCGGGCGCACGACGTGACGACCTTGAGCCCCACGACCGTGAGCAGGTCGGGGTGCTCCCGCACCAGCTCGGCGTGGATCCGCTCGGCCTCGTCGACGTCCCCGCGCTGGTAGGCGTCCATGCCGGCGACCACGCGCGGCCGTGCCTCCAGCTCGCCGAGCGGCCGCCCGGTCATCCGGGGCAGCGTGAACACGTACCAGCCGAGACTCGTGTGGCCGGGCTTCTCGAACGGCGCGAGCTGCAGCAGGAAGCAGGCCGTCGCCGCGAGCGCCATGCCCTTGCCGAACGACGACCCGGCGGCGAGCCACGTCAGCCCGGCGACCACCGCGCAGAACGCGATCGCGAACGCTCCGGTGAGGACGGTCCGCCGCCGCACCCCGGGCTTGAGCCCGCTGATCCCCACCGTCGCGAGGACCGGGATCTTGCGCAGCACCACCCGCTGGTGGGTCCACGTCCACGACCTGAGCTCGCCACCCAGCCCGATGATCACGTGCGTGATCCGGAGTCCGAAGAGGACGGCGCCGAGCGCCAGGCCCGCCTGCGCGGCCATCAGCTCGACGAGCAGGCCGGCCAGCGCTCCGGCGAGCCCGAGGTAGAACTCCGAGAGGGTCCAGGCGATCGTTCCGGCCACCACCAGGGCCGTGACGACCCAACGCACAACAGTCACGGTCAGCAGACGCTACCGGCGCGACGGTGGTTCCGAGCTCAGACCACCGGCTGAGAGCCGCCCTCGCGGACCGGCAGCCCCGCCGCCCGCCAGCCGCGGAACCCGCCGACCAGGTCCGTCGCGTTCGGCAGGCCCACGCGCTGCAGGTCCCGGGCCGCGAGCGACGACGAGTAGCCCTCGTTGCAGACCACGACGACGGTGGTGTCCGCGGTGAACCCCGGCAGCCGCCAGTCGCCCTCCGGGTCGAGCCGCCACTCCAGCACGATCCGCTCGACCACGACCGAGTTCTCGATCTCGCCCTCGGCCAGCCGGTTGTGCGCGGGCCGGATGTCCACGACCAGCACGTCCTCCAGCGCCAGCACCTCGTGCGGTTCGAGCCGCTTCAGGTGCGACCGGGCCTCGCCGAGGATGGTGTCGAGCTTGCTCACGGGCCCTCCAGGTCGGCCAGCTGACGCAGTTCGGCCAGCGGCAGGCGTTGCGCGGGCAGTGGCGGGATCGAGTCGGGGATGTCGAGCAACGAGGCGTACTCGCGCGTCGGCACCAGCGGCGGCGAGTAGGCGTGCACGGTCGCGGCCGGCGCGTCGAACGGGTTCAGCACCTGGTGCGCCCGCCCGGACCCGAAGCCCAGCGCGTCCCCGGTGTCGCGCACGGCCGACCGGATCGGCCCGGCGGGGTAGCGGTAGTCCTCCTGCAGCTTGCCCTTGAGCACCGTGAACGAGCCGGCGGACCCACCGTGGTCGTGCGGCTCGGTGCCCTGACCGGGCAGCCACGACAGCAACCACAGCTCGACGCCCTCGGTCAGCCCGAGACGCGCCCACCAGCGGCGTTCGGTCGAGTAGTCGAGGATCTGGAGCAGCCCGGTGGTGAGCTCGCTCGCCACGAACGACGTCAGGTCGCGCAGCTCGCGGGGCGTCCACAGGTCGCGCGACGGGTGGATCACGTCGCGCAGCAGCCTGCTGTCCAGCGCGGGGTGGAGGTCGAACTGTTCTTGTCCGGGAAGGTTTTCGGCATACGTCGAAGTCACGCACTCGCTCCTGAAGGCCGCGTCGTTTGGGGTAGCGACTCAGACGCGACGCAGGGCGCTTTTGTCAGCGCGAGCGTCGCGTCGGCCTACACGCGCACGACGCCACGAGTACGAAGTCGATCGTGCGGTCGGTCCAGCAGTAGACGACCACGTCCGTGATGGTGCCAGACGCACTCTGAGTGTGGCTAGAGCGTCCATTTGGCGGAAGAACGTCGGACACAGAGTCAAGTGACCGCAAGGAGTTCTCAGCGCGGGATGCGGAGCAGCAACAACGAGCGCGCCGGGACGCTCACCGTCGCACGTGGAGCGAGGGAACCGGGATTCGCCGGCGACCCGTCCACCGTCGTCGTGTCGAGGAACGGTTCGTACGACGGCCCGTAGCGCTCGTGCGGAAGCGTCACGCTGATGGCCTCCGCACCGGCGTGCATCAGCATCAGCCACGAGTCGTCGGACACGAGTTCGCCGTCCCGCGTGCGCGACAGGCAGTTCGAGCCGTCGATGAACATGCCGAGCGTGCGGCGGCCCTCGTCGAACCAGTCCGTCTCGGCCATCTCGTGGCCGTCCGGCCGGAACCACACCAGGTCGGGGTTGCCGCTCGGCGTCGTGCGGCCCTCGAAGAACTCGGGCTGCCGCAACGCGGGGGAGGACGCGCGCAGGTCGATCAGCCGCTGGGTGAACCCGAGCAACGCCTCGCCGGCCTCGCTGGTGGTCCAGTCGACCCACGAGACCTCGTTGTCGAGGCAGTACGGGTTGTTGTTGCCGCCCTGGGTGCGCCACATCTCGTCGCCCGCCGTCATCATCGGCGTGCCGGTCGACAGCAGCAGCGTCGAGAGCAGGTTGCGCGCCTGCTTCGCCCGCAGCGCGAGGACCTCCCGGTCGGTCGTCTCGCCCTCGGCGCCGCAGTTCCACGACCTGTTGTCGTTGGTGCCGTCGCGGTTCTGCTCACCGTTCTCGTCGTTGTGCTTGTCGTTGTAGGACACCAGGTCCCGCAACGTGAAGCCGTCGTGCGCGGTGATGAAGTTGATCGACTGCCACGGCCGGCGCAGGTCGTCCGCGTAGAGGTCGGAAGACCCCGACAGCCGGTACGCGAGGTCGCGCACGGACGTGTGGCCGCGCCAGAAGTCCCTGACCGTGTCGCGATAACGGCCGTTCCACTCCGCCCACTGCACGCCGAAGTCGCCGACGCGGTAGCCGTCGCCCGTCGCGTCCCACGGCTCGGCGATCAGCTTCGACCGGCACAGCACCGGGTCCGTCGTGATCGCGGTCAGCAACGCCGAGTCGCGGTCGAAGAACCCGCCGCCCGGCCGGCCCATGGTCGAGGCGAGGTCGAACCGGAACCCGTCGACGCCCATCTCGTCCGCCCAGTACCGCAGCGAGTCCGTCACCAGTCTGACGACCTGCGGCGACCCGGCGTCCAGCGTGTTGCCGCAGCCCGTGATGTCGACCGTGCTGCCGCCGCCCGCGTGCAGGTAGTAGCCCGGCGCGTCGTAGCCGCGGAAGCAGATCGTCGGGCCGTCCGGACCGCCCTCGCAGGTGTGGTTGTAGACGACGTCGATCAGCACCTCGATGTTCGCCGCGTGCATCGCCGCGACCATCGTGCGGAACTCCTGGATCTCGTTGCCCGGCTCGCTCGCGTACGCGGCGTGCGGCGCGCAGTAGCCCAACGGCGAGTAGCCCCAGTAGTTGCTCGCGCCGCGGCTGATGAGCGACGGCTCGTCCTGGAACGCCTGCACCGGCAGCAGTTCGACGGACGTGACGCCCAGCCGCGCGAGGTGCTCGATCGCGGCCGGGTGCGCGAGACCGAGATACGTGCCGCGCAGCTTCTCCGGGATCTCCGGGTGGTTCTTCGTGAACCCCTTGACGTGCATCTCGTAGATCACGGCCTCTTCGAACGGCACCTCGGGCTTCACGCCCGTGTCCGCGCCGCCCGGCGAGCTCACGACCGACAACGGCACGGAGCCGAGCGAGTCGATCGCCGACGGCGGGCCGTGCATCGGGTCGCCGACGTACCCGAGCGAGGCCTCGAGGTTCGTGATCCGCCCCTCGATCTGCCGCGCGTACGGGTCGACCAGCAGCTTGGCCGGGTTGCAGCGCAGCCCGCGGCCCGCGTCGTACGGCCCGTGCACCCGGAACCCGTACCGCTGGCCGGGCGTGACGCCGGGCACCAGCCCGTGCCAGACGCCGAACGTCCGTTCGGTCAGCTCGACCCGTTTCTCGGTGCCGTCGTCGTCGACGAGGCAGACCTCGACCGCGTCGGCGACGTGGGACGTCACCGCGAACCGGACACCGCCTGCCTCGGCGTGTGCCCCCAGGGGGAACGGTCGGCCTGCCAGCACCTCGGACTCGGGTCGCGTAGCCATGCCTCCGATCTTGGCATCCGGAACCGACAAAAAACTTGAGACTTCACACAGGCGGCGCAGTGCCCGAGGGACACCCCGATGAGTGGTCGGTCGGGGGCCGTTCGGAAGAATGGGGGCGTGGCGGACGTCGACGTGACAGATCTGGTCGTGCACATGGCGGGCGTGTCGGTCCGCCGAGGCAAGAACACGCTGGTCGGAAACATCGACTGGAGCGTGGAACTGGACGAGCGCTGGGTGGTGCTGGGCCCGAACGGGGCCGGCAAGACGACCCTGCTAAGGCTCTCCAGCGCCGACCTGCACCCGACCAAGGGCAAGGTCCATCTTCTGGGTGAACGCCTGGGCAAAACGGACGTGCAGGAGCTGAAGCCCCGAATCGGCCTCTGCTCGGCCGCGCTGAACGGCCGCGTCCCGGCCGACGAGACCGTCGTGGACCTCGTCGTGTCCGCGGGCTACGCGGTGCTCGGCCGCTGGCGCGAGCAGTACGGCAAGGAAGACACCGACCGCGCCCGCGAGTTGCTCGGCACGCTCGGCATGGAACACCTCGCCGACCGCCTCTACGGCACGCTCAGCGAGGGCGAGCGCAAGCGCACGCTGATCGCCCGCGCGTTGATGACCGACCCCGAGATGCTGCTGCTGGACGAGCCCGCCGCGGGCCTCGACCTGGGCGGCCGCGAGGACCTGGTCGCGAAGCTCTCCGAGCTCGCCCTGGACCCGGACGCGCCCGCGATGGTGCTGGTCACGCACCACGTCGAGGAGATCCCGCCGGGCTTCACGCACGCGCTGCTGCTGCGCGAGGGCTCGATCGTCGCCCAGGGTCTGCTGGACGACGTGCTGACCGAGGAGAACCTCTCCAAGACGTTCGGGCAGGACCTGGAGCTGCAGAAGGCCGGGGACCGCTTCTTCGCCCGCCGCAAGGTCTGACAAGCTACTGCCGGGTAACGTGACACCGTCGTCGCGACAACTGATGGAGGGCCGCGTGGCTGAGTTCGTGAGGCTGGAAGTCGAGGACGGGATCGGCACGATCCGCCTGGAGCGGCCGCCGATGAACGCCCTGAACCGGCAGGTGCAGACCGAGCTCCAGGCCGCCGCGAAGGAGGCCTCCGAGCGTTCGGACGTCTACGCGGTGATCGTGTACGGCGGCGAGAAGGTCTTCGCGGCCGGCGCGGACGTCAAGGAGTTCGCGCAGATCTCCCACGCCGAGATGACGTTGCGGGCCAAGGGCCTGTCGGACGCGCTCGGCGCGCTGGCCTCGGTGCCGAAGCCGACGGTCGCCGCGATCACGGGCTACGCGCTCGGCGGCGGGTTCGAGGTCGCCCTGGGCTGCGACCGCCGGATCGCCGGTGACAACGCGAAGGTCGGCCAGCCCGAGATCCTGCTGGGCCTGATCCCCGGTGGTGGCGGCACGCAGCGCCTCGCCCGGCTGATCGGCCCGGCCAAGACCAAGGACCTGCTCTACACCGGCCGGTTCGTCGGCGCCCAGGAGGCGCTAGAGCTCGGCATGGTCGACGAGGTCGTCGCGCCGGACGACGTGTACGCGGCGGCCCGGCGCTGGGCGGGGCAGTTCGTGAACGGCCCGGTGCTGGCGCTGGCCGCGACGAAGGCCGCCGTCGACGGCGGCCTCGACACCGACCTGGAGTCGGGTCTCAAGCTCGAGAGCCACCTCTTCGCGGCGCTGTTCGCGACGGAGGACAAGAAGGCGGGCGTGGAGTCGTTCATCGAGAACGGTCCCGGAAAGGCGAAGTTCAGTGGCAACTGACCCGGCACCCAACCCGCACGCGACCGCGGAAGAGGTCGAGGCGGCGTACAAGGACACCAAGCTCGCCCAGGTGCTCTACCACGACTGGGAAGCGGGCACGTACGACGAGAAGTGGTCGATCTCCTACGACGACCGCTGCATCACCTACGCGACGGACCGGTTCCGTGCCGCCGCGGGTGACGTCGGCCCGTACGAGCACGCGCTGGAACTGGGCTGCGGCACGGGTTTCTTCCTGCTGAACCTGATGCAGGGCGATGTGATCAAGAAGGGCTCGGTCACCGACCTGTCGCCCGGCATGGTCGAAGTGGCTCTGCGGAACGCCTCGCACCTCGGGCTCGACGTGGACGGCCGGGTCGCCGACGCCGAGCGCATCCCGTACGACGACAACACGTTCGACCTCGTCGTCGGGCACGCGGTGCTGCACCACATCCCGGACGTCGAGTCGGCGATGCGCGAGGTGCTGCGGGTGTTGAAGCCCGGCGGCAAGTTCGTGTTCGCGGGTGACCCGACGAACATCGGCAACTTCTACGCGCGCAAGCTCGGCGCGGCGACCTGGTGGCTGACGACCAACGTCACCAAGGCCCTGCCGGCGCTGGGGTCGTGGCGGCGTCCGCAGGAGGAGCTCGACGAGTCGTCCCGTGCCGCCGCGCTGGAGGCCGTGGTCGACCTGCACACGTTCGACCCGGACCAGCTGGAGGCGACCGCTCGTCGCGCCGGCGCGGTCGGGGTGCACGCCGTGACGGACGAGCTGTCGGCCGCGTTGTTCGGCTGGCCGGTGCGGACGTTCGAGGCCGCGGTGCCGCGCGAGAAGCTGGGCTTCGGGTGGGCGATGTTCGCCTACCGCACCTGGCAGAACCTCTCGTGGGTGGACCAGAACGTGCTCTCGAAGGTGCTGCCGCGCGAGGTGTTCTACAACGTGTCGATCACCGGTAGGAAGTCTTCGTAAGTTGGGGTATGCGTTCACCGCGGACGACGTGGCGTTTCTGCGCTCTTCCGCAGGAGTCGCCGCGTTGGCCGCGGTGGACGGGTATCCGTTGACCGACGCCTCGCGGTTGCGCGACGTCGAGAGGGCCCGCGCGTTGCTGGGGCCGTCGTTCGCCCCGGTCGTGGAAACCGTGCTGCTGCGGCGTCGTGCGGTGTCCAAACTGGACTCGGCCGGGTCGTGGCTGTTCACCGACGACGCTCTGCAGCAGGCGACGGCTTCGGCCGTGGCACGGCATCGCGCTGAGCGGTTCGCCGGTCGGTCGGTGCACGACGTGACGTGTTCCGTCGGTGCGGATCTCTTCGCTTTGAGCTCGGTGGCTTCGTGGTGTGTCGGGTCGGACCTCGATCCGGTGCGGGTCGCCATGGCGCGCCACAACGTTCCTGGAGTGCCGGTCGTGATCGCGGACGCGTTGCGGCCGGTCTCTCGTGCTTCCGCCGTGACGGCCGATCCGGCTCGTCGTGACTCCTCCGGCCGTCGCAAGTGGAATCCCTCGGACTTCGTGCCGCCGCTGGACGAGCTGGCCGAGGTGTACGCGGGGGTCGACCTCGCGGTGAAGTGTGCGCCGGGCATCGACTTCGCCGTCGCGCCGTGGGCCGACGAGATCGAGGTCGTGTCGCTGGACGGTGCCGTGCGCGAGGCGTGTCTGTGGACGCGAGGCCTTGCCACGCCTGGGGTTTCCCGGCGCGCGTCGGTGTTGCGCGGGTCGTCGTCGTGGACGCTGACCGACGCCGAGCCCGACGACTGCCCGGTGTCTGCGCCGGGCGCGTGGCTGATCGACCCGGACGGCGCGGTCGTGCGGGCCGGGCTCGTGCGGCATTACGCGGCGCGGCACGGGTTGTGGCAGCTCGACGAACGCATCGCGTACCTGAGCGGGGACACGCCTCCGCCGGGCATCCGGGCGTTCCGCGTGCTCGAACACGGGCACTACACGGAGAAGTCGCTCAAGTCGTTGCTGAAGACGCGGGGGATCGGTGCGCTGGAGATCCTGGTGCGCGGGCTGGACGTCGACCCGAACACCCTGCGGAAACGGCTGAAGCTCTCCGGGTCGGCGTCGGCCGCGGTCGTGCTGACGCGGATCGGCTCAAAGCCCGTTTTCGTGTTGTGCGAGGCTGAGCGCACCTAGCAGCAGTTCGAGGCGGGTGTCGTCGTACGCCGGCCGCAGCCTGTCACCCTGCTTGAGGGTCGCGATGCCGTGCAGCGAGGTCCAGAAGACCTCGGTCAACGCCTCCAGGTGCCGTTCGCCCCGGATCGGCTCGACCGCGGCGACGAGCTCGCCGAACGCGTCGAGCAGCTCCTGCGGCACCTCGTCCGTGCCCCACGGGATGTCGGACTGCTGCACGAACATCGCGTCGTAGAGCGCGGGCCGTTCTTTCGCGAACTTCAGGTAAGCCTCCGCCGCCGCCCGCAGCCGTGACTCGCCTCGGGAGGGTCGGGCCTTCCTGAGCTCCCGCGCCAGGTCGCCGCAGCCCTGGATCGCCACCGCGCGCACGATCGCGTCCTTGCCCTTGAAGTGGCTGTACAGCACCGGCTGGCTGTACTCGACCTTCTCGGCGAGCCTGCGCGTCGTGACCGCGTCCCAGCCCTCCGCCTCGGCCAGGTCCCGCGCCGCGTCGATGATCAGCTGGTGCCGCTCGGCCCGCTCGCGCTCCCGCCGGTTCTGAATGCTCACGCTCGAAAATCTAGCACTGCTAGACAAGCGAGCGGTCGACTGTTAGCGTCGCTCGTGTCGCTAGCAGTGCTAGATTTCAATGGAGGATCGAGATGCGCTTCAACACGGTGATGGCTGCCCTGGTGGTCGTGGCGGGCTTCTGGTTCGGCCTGGGCTACCTGCTGAACGGCGACGGCGCGGCGGCGGGCTTCGGCATCGTCGACCCGGCCGGCTACTACGTCGTGAAGGGCGTGCGCGACCTCGCGTACGCGTTGACAGCTCTGATCCTGCTGCTCATGGGCCATCGCCGGGCGTTGGGCTGGGTGATCCTCGCCGACGCGATCATCCCGATCGGGGACTGCCTGGCCGTGATCACCCACGGCGGCACGGTCGGTTACGCGTTGATGGTGCACGGCTCCGCGGCCGTGCTGGTCGTGCTCACGGCCGGCCTGCTCCTGCGTGAGACAGCGCCTGCACGGCTTCCCGCAGCTCAGGCTCACTGATCTCGGCCACCAGCAACCCGGTCAGGACCTGAAAGGCCCGCCGCAGCTCGGCGGGATGCGTGGACAACACCAACGTGCCGTCGAACGCCTGAGTGTCGCGCAGGTCGTCCAGCCCGCGCCCCTGCACCGCGTTCACGCCCTCGCGCAGACACCACAACGCCATCACGTTGTCCCGCATCCCGTTGAGCATGTGCACGACCTGCCACACCCGCCCGCGCGCGAGCGACGACCGCACGTGCAACGCGTACAACCAGGCCATGCCGACAAGCCAGTCCCGATCAGGCTGCCGCGCCCGCGGAATCTCGTTGGCCTCACCGAACAACAGCTTGAACGCCGGCCCGATGGCCCCGAACTCCCCGGACGGCCAGAACGCCACGTCGACCTGCAACGTGGACCGCATCAGGAACACCCGGAACAACACGGTCCCGCGCCGCACGTCGAGGTGACTGACAGCCCCGCACGCGTACATCAGCGCGGTCCAGTCGTCCACCACGGCATCAAGATCACGCTCGACCGACAGCGCGAAGTCGATGTCCGACCACCGGTCCTCTTCCCCCACCGAGGCCGACCCGGTCAACGCGGCCCCGATCACCCGCGGATCAGTGTCGGCGGCGTTGACGAGGTCACGACGCAACTGATCGCGCTCCGAAACGGTGAACACCGCACAACCCTATAAGCCCGAACTTCAGCCCGGCTTGCGAACGAGGTTCGTGTACCCGGCCAGCGCCAGCGTCGCCAGCCCCCACACCGCCAGCTGCACCACCCAGATGGCGGCCGTGAACGCCTGCCCCTTCCGCGAAGCGGTGTCCAGATCGCACCGGGCCCGCATCCCGGTCATCGCCAACGGCAACCCGCGATCCAGCCCGAGCCCCACCAGTTCGACCGTCGAACAAGGAGTCCCGGCCCCGACAGGCGCCGTGGCAACCCGTTCCGCCACAAGATGTCCAGGCCGCGTGGAAACCTGCCCGGCCACCCACCCCAATGCCCCGGCCGCCACCAGCACCAGCATCAACGCCGCCGCCGTCCTGCGCGCCCGGTACCCGTACCCGGCGAGCACACCCCACAACCAGTGGAACCACCTCGTGAGCGGTCCACCCAACGACTCCGGACTGCGCCGCCGCAGATCCGTCTGCTGAGCCATGAGGATCTGCCGGACGGTCCCGTCGTGCCCAGCGGCCCGCTCCACCGCAGCCAGCCGTTGGTAGGCGGAAGCGTGATAGGCGGGCGTGTGACAGCGGATGACGTGCAGCCACTCTTCCCAATGCCACGTCGGCGAGAGAGAGGAGTAGCTGAAGTCGTCGAGCCGCACACGGCCCGTGTGGTCACATGTGCTGCCTCGTCGCTTGTCGGGACACAGGCTGGAGTGCGGCAATCGCACCGCGCCCGCCACCATGTGCCGCAGGTTCAGCGATTCCGACCTCGCCGCCAGTTCGATCGACTCCTCGCAGAGGAACCAGTCACCGGCCCGGACGTTGCTCAGGCTGACGGCGCCGCTGTCACCGCCCGCGGAGAGCCGGGTGCCGCCGGTCAAGGAGATGCCGCCGCCGACGTGCGCGTGGTCCAGGGTCACCGCGGCACCAGCGCCGTTCGAGATCTTCGTGTCGGCGATGAGGAAGGATCCGCCGACCTCGACGTCGGTCGCGTCCAGCCCCGGTCCGCCGGCGCTGGTGATGTCCGTGCCGGCCAGGGTCACGCGCCCCGACACGTGCGTGCCGACGAGCAGGAGTGCTCCCGCCGCACCGCCCGACGTGAGCCGGACGCCATCCTCCAGGCGGATGGGACCGCCGATGTCGGCGGCCCAGATCCCCAGCGCCGGTCCGGTGTCGTTGCTGATCTCGGTGGACGTCACGACCAGGTTCGAGGCGAGCCGGGCGCCGTTGAGCGACACCGCCGGGCGCTCGCCGTGCCCGGCGAAACGGGCTCCCTGCACCAGCATCTGGCCCCGGACCGTGAGTTTGTCCGCGTTCAGGGCGGGACCGGCGGCGTTGGTGATCCGCACGTCGCTGAACTCGGCGTCGCCGCCGACCTGGCCGCCGATGAGCTTGATCGCGCCGCGCTCGTCGTCGCGCTCGACGCGCACCCCGTCGCGCAGGAACAGATCCCCGTCGATCTGGAGGCCGTCCGCGTAGATCCCCGCACAGCGGCCACCGGAGAACAGGAGGTCGGGCAGGGTCGCGTAGCGGGCCTCGATCGGTTCTTCGATCGTGCAGTCGACGAAGGCCAGCCCGACCGCGGCCTTCACCCTGTCCAGGTCGAGGACGCCGCGGATCCGGGCGCTGTCGAGCCGCACGCCGACGGGGTCGAGGTCTCCGTGACGACCCAGCAGCAGGTCTCTGATGAGGTCGGCCGGTACCGGGGCGTCCTTCTTCGCGCACTCCAGCCACTCGCCGGCGCGGGCCGCGTTGACGAGCCGCTGCTCGATGTCGGTCACCCTCGGATCATTCCTGCAAGAGGCGGCTCCGTCAGCGAAACGGAGCCGCCCCAAGCAAGAACTACCCGAGTGCCACAGCGAAGACGTGCATGTTCACGTCATCCGGCAGCACGACGCTCGCCAGCGTCTTGCCCTCCGGAGCCACGTACGTCTTCGTCGCGAAGATGTGCGTGGCGACCTTCTCGTTGCCGCCGCCCAACTGGTTGCGGTACGGCGTGTTGGCGACGATCACGTTGCCGAAGCTCGGTGCCGCCCCGCCGCCGCCCAGCGTCCAGTCGCTGAACCCGACCTCGACCTGCGCGGTGGTGCCGTCCGTGAACGTCACCGTGGCCGCCTTGGCCCGGGCACCGTTGGCCGCCGACCCCACGAACGCCAACCGGGTACCCGACAGGGCAAGGGTTTGCTTCTGCGCCGTCGCGTTGTCGGGACGGCCAGGAGGCGAGGACGGCCAGGTGAACGTGAGGCCGTCGACGGTGGCGGTGCCGCCCGGCGGGAGTCCGGCCGTGGCCAGGGCTTCGCGCGAGTAGCTGTAGCCGCCGCCGTCGAAGTCGCCCTCACCGTCGGCGTCGGCGGAGGCACCGACGTTGTTGACCGCGGCGAGCATGCTGCCCGCCGGCGCCACCTTCACGATCTGCGGCAGCACGACCGGTTTCGCGGCGCCCTCGACGGTCACCGTCACGGTGATGTCGTAGAACCCTTGTGCGGTACCGGCGTCGGCCGCGACCGTGAAGTCCGCGGGCACCGTGCCGCTGGCGGGCGTGAAGGTGAGTCCCGGAGGTCCGGTGATCGTGTAGGTGGCCTTCGGCGAGCCGTCGTACAGCTTGACGGAGTTCACCTTCGCGGGCACCGACTTGCCGGGCTCCACGACGAGCTGACGCGGTTCGACGGTCAGGAAGTACGGCTGGTCGTGCTTGATCGGCTTCTCGCCGTCGCGGAACGACGGCGGGGCGTCCGAGGCGCCCGTACCCCACGACGAAGCCGTCTTGCCCAGCACGAAGTCGAGCTTGCCGCCGCGTTCCACGAACGACTCGGGCAGCCAGGTCTTGGTGGCAGCGCGACCGTTGACCTTCAGCGACTGCACGTACTTCGTCGCGGTGTTGGCCTGCGGGGCCGTGATCGTGATGTCCTTGCCACCGCCGCGGTTGATCTTCACCGAGGTGAACAGCGGCGCGCTCAGCACGAGCTCGGCGCGCGACGGCACCTGCGGGTAGATGCCCATCGCGGTGAACACGAACCACGACGACATGGCGCCGAGGTCGTCGTTGCCGGGGATGCCGCCGGGAGCGTTCTTCCACAGCGTGGTGATGGTCTCGCGCAGCGTCTCCTGCGCCTTGGCCGGTGCGCCCGTGTAGTTGTAGAGCCACGGGACGTTCACGGACGGTTCGTTGTCCAGTTCGGACTTCGCGCCGCCCTTGCCCGTCAACGCCCAGCTGCCGTCGGCGTTGTGGAAGAAGTCGTCGAGTCGCTTGTTGGCGCGTTCCTTGCCGCCGAGCGAGTCCACGAGCCCGGCCACGTTGTGCGTGACCATCCACGTGTACTGCGCGCTGCTGCCCTCGACGAACCCGTTGCCGGTGTCGGGCGTGAAGTCCTTGACCCACGTGCCGTCGGCGTTGCGGTTGCGGATGTAGCCGCCGGTGGAGTCCGCGACCGGGTCGAAGTTGTTCTGCCACCACTGGGCGCGCTCGGCGAACGTCTTCGCGGTCTTCTTGTCGCCGCTGCGTTCGGCGAGCTGGCTGATCGCGAAGTCCGCCGCGGAGATCTCCAGGGTCTCCGCCGCGCCACCCCACGCGTTCGACACGGCCGGCATGTACTTGTTCTGCAGGTACTTGTCGAGCGACGGGCGCTGGCCGACCGACATCACGGCCCAGCCGTCCTTGCTCAGGTCGAGCGCCGTGGGCACGGTCGCGGCCTTCACCAACGACTTCAGGGACGACTTGAGGTCGTACTTGTCGCCACCGAACGCCGAGATGGCGGCCAGTGCGATCGGCGCGGGGTCGCCGTTCATGACGTGCGTGCCGCCGCCGTTGTGGGTCCAGCGGTCCCACACGCCGTTGTTCTGGTCGCTCTGGTTGAGCAGCGACTGCGCGATGTCCGACCCGACCTGCGGTTCGAGCATGGTGAGCAGCTGCAGCTGCGAGCGGTAGATGTCCCAGCCGGAGAACGTGCCGTACTGGGCCTTCTGCCTGCGTTTGTCGATCTTGTGGGTCTTGCCGTCGAACCCGGCGTACTCGCCGTTGACATCGCTGAAGAGGTTGGGGTGCAACAGCGAGTGGTACAGCGCGGTGTAGAACTTCGTCCGCTCGTCATCGGAGCCGCCGCCGACCTCGATGCGCTTGAGCTGCTTCTGCCACGCGATGTACGCGTTGTCCCTCATGTCCTCAATGGACTGACCCTTGTTCTCGGCCTTGAGGTTCTCCCGCGCGTTGTCCAGGCTCACGTAGGAGATGCCGACCTTCATGCCGACCTGCGAGCCGGGCGCGAAGCCGAGGTAGGCGCCGGAACCCTTGCCCAGCACCGGCCAGCCGTTCGTCCCGTACGTCGTGCCGCCCTGCGACGACGTGCCACCGGGCGTGACAACGTTGTCCTGGTACGTGCCGACCTCGGTGAACGCCTGGTCGAACTCCGCCACGAAGTGCAGCGTGTAGTAGCTGCGGCGGCCGACCTGGTTGATGTAGCCGCAGAAGTTGCCGGACGTCACGGAGCCGGTGATCGTCCGCTTGTCCTTGTCGATCACGGTCTGCGCGTCGGAGCTGCCGACCTGCGACTTGGACGTGTTGACCAGCACCGTCGCCGGCTTGTCGGCGGGGAAGCTGAACCGCGCGGCACCGGTGCGTTCGGTGGCGGACAGCTCGGCCTTGGCGCCGGACTTGAGCGTCACGTCGTAGCGGCCGGGCTTGGCCACCTCGTCGGTGTGCGCGAAGTCGCTGGCGTAGACGGCGTCCGTCGCGTCGGTCGTCGGGCTGGTCGTGACGGTCCCGACGTGCGGGAAGATCGGGATGTCACCGCTGCCGCCCGCGCAGCCCGTGCCGGACATGTGCGTGAGGCTGAAGCCGCGGATCTTCGTGGCGTCGTACCGGTAACCGCCGGGAGCCGCGGCGCGCAGGGTGTTGCCGCGACTGGCCTCCGGGCTGAAGGAGAACATGCCGAACGGCACGACCGCGCCGGGAAAGGTGTTCCCGAGGTTGGTCGTGCCGATGAACGGGTTCACGTGTGCTGCCGGATCCGGCACCACCATGATCTGGGGCTGAGCGGAGGCAGGGACCACTCCGAACGTCATGGCCGCCACTACCGCAGCTGTCGTGAGGACTCTTCGCTGCATGGTCGCGGACCCTACTTTCCGTGCCCGCGTAACCCCAGAGAGCGACGTGAAGTTGTCGTCAAACGGACAAGCGCTGCTCCATGAAGGCCCTCAACGCGGGCCAATCGCAGTCTTCCGCGACCTCTACCTGGTGCTTTCCCTCGACGAGCGCACCCTCGTCGTCGATGTCGAGCCCGTGCGTGCGCAGCTGCAGCGTCCCCGGCACGATCGCCTCCGCCACCGCCACGGCGTCGTGGACGAGGATGCCCTCGGGCCGGTCCGAGTGGTTCTGGTCGGGGTTCGCCGCCAGGTACTCGCGGTAGGTCCCCGTGAGGTTGCTGAGCACGGGGTCGACGTTCGCGAGGAACGCGGTGTCCGCGATGCACCGCTGCGTGAGGTTGAGCGGTACCACGATCGGGTTGCCCTTGCGGATCACCGTCCGCGCCGCTTCGGCGTCCGCCCAGAAGTTGAACTCGGCCCTGAGCGTCATGTTCCCGATCCCGAGCCCACCGCCCATGACGACGAGCCGCGGGAACATGATCCCGGCGTCCAGCGCCTTCGCGATGTTCGTGAGCGGCCCGATCGCCGCCACCACCGTGTCGGGCGTGAGGTGGTCCGCGAAGAACTGGACGACGTCCTCGCTTTTCACGCTTTCGGGGTTCTCCGGCAACGTGTGCGCCTGCCCGCCGAGCCCGTCCTCCCCGTGCACGTCGGCGGCCCCTCCCGGCCCTGGGGACCCCTTCACCACGGGCACGTCGGTGCGCTTGAGGTGCGCGAGCAACCGCAGCGCGTTCGCCGTCGTGAGCTCCAGCCCGACGTTGCCGAACACCGTGGTCAACGCCCTGAGGTCGACCTCGGGACTGCGAGCGGCGAGCGCGATAGCGAACGCGTCGTCGACGCCGGGATCGGTGTCGATGATGAGAGGAGTGGCCATGCCACCAGCTTGCCCGAGACGGCCCCGGCACCCGAAGTTAAAGTGCCCGTCATGACTTCGATGTGGGGAGCACCCGTCTGGACGCGCTGGCGCAGGTCGCGCCGGGACCCGATGCAGGCGCGGTTCCTCACGATGGCCTCCCTGCGCTGGGTCCTGCGCCACCGCGCCTACACCCCGTGGTACCTCGTCCGGTACTGGCGGCTGCTCAAGTTCCGCCTGCTCAACCCGCACGTCGTGCTGCGCGGCATGGTGTTCTTCGGCAAGCGCGTCGAGGTCATGGCCCGCCCCGGCTTCGGCCGCCTCGAGATCGGCCGCTGGGTCCACATCGGCGACGGCAACGCCATCCGCTGCCACGAGGGGTCGCTGCGCATCGGCGACAAGGTGGTGTTCGGCAAGGACAACACCGTCAACTGCTACCTCGACATCGAGATCGGCGCGTCGTCGCTCGTCGCCGACTGGGTGTACATCTGCGACTTCGACCACAAGGTCGAGGACATCACCCTGCCGATCAAGGACCAGGGCATCGTGAAGACGCCGGTGCGCATCGGGCCGGACTGCTGGCTCGGCGCCAAGGTGACGGTGCTGCGCGGCACCCGCGTGGGGCGCGGGTGCGTGCTCGGGGCGCACGCGATCGTGCGCGGGGACATCCCGGACTTCAAGATCGCGGTCGGCATGCCGGCCCGGGTGGTGCGGGACCGGCGGGCGGACTACGAGGCGGACGCGCAGCGGCGTGCGGACATCGCGGACATGGCCCGCAAGGCCAAGGACGCCCTGGCCAAGCGGGTGGAGGACGCGTCCGCCTAGTGCGCCGGCTGCCGTGAGGTGAGCGGCGCGAGCTGCGGGCGCTTGGGCACGAAACCGTCGCCCGGCTGGCGGCCGATGAGCTTGTTGCGGGTTCGCGTGTAGGCGACGGGCAGCACCTGGTCGCGCAGCCACCGCCAGTGGTCCAGCACGGAGGCGGACGCGGCCTTGCCCTCCAGCGGCGTCAGCCAGGCCGGGTCGAACGGGATGTCGAGCGCCGACAGCACGTGGCCCGCCAACCGTCTGTGCCCCAACGACGACAGGTGCAGCCGGTCCGGGCCGAAGTAGCGCGAGTCGTGCACGCACTCGTCGGCCTCGACGTCGACCAGGATCGCGCCGTAACGCGAAGCTGCGGTGCGCACGGCCGTGTTCAGGGCATCGATGCGTGGCCGCATGCGCCAGCCGAACGGCATGCGGTGCGAGATGTCGCTCAACGTGAAGACGGCGACGGTCGGCGCGAACGACGTCACGGCGTGCACCATCGCGTCTGCGCGCGCTGCGATCTGTTCCAGGGTCGCGTTGGACATGACGTCGTTGCCACCGCCGAACAGCACCACCAGGTCAGGTTCCAACGCGCGCGCGGACGGGACCTGCTCCACCAGCATCTGGTCGAGGCGACGGCCGCGCACGCCGAGGTTGGCATAACGGAAGCCCGGCGCGTCCAGGGCGGACGCGACCCGGTCCGCCCAGCCCCGGTAGCGGCCGTCGGGAAGCAGGTCGTCCAGGCCCTCGGTGCAGCTGTCCCCGAGCGCCACGAAGCGTTGGTATTTCATTCAGTCCTCGGTCACCTGTTGTTAACGGGACCGGCGACTGTAGCCGACCTAGGTGAACAGATTGCCCGTCGCGATCTTGGGGCGGCCGAGCACGCGTGGTTCGCGCACAACCGCTGCGCCGTAAACGGAAGCCGTGTCGGAGGCGATCGTGGCCCAGTTGAAGTCCGTGGTGAGCCGTGCCTTCGCAGCGCGCGCACGTGCCGCCGCGGACGTGGGATCGGACAGCACGTCACGCACGGCGCGCGTGAGTCCGTCCACGTCACCGGGGGCGAACGAGAGTCCCGTGACGCCGTCCAGCACGACCTCGCCGAGCCCACCGGCCGTGGACGCGACCAGGGGCGTTCCGGCCGCAGCGGCCTCCAGGGCGACGATGCCGAACGGTTCGTAGCGCGACGGCAGCACCACCGCGTCGGCCGCGGTGAGCAACGCCGCCAAGGACCTGTCGGACAGGTGGCCGACGAACTCCACGGCCCGCAGCACGCGGTGCTTGCGCGCCTGGTCCCGCAGCCACTCGGTCTGCGAGCCACCGCCGGCCACGACCACGCGCGTGCCGCGGTGGAAGCGGCGGATGCGGGGGAGCGCGGCGACCAGGTCCTGGATGCCCTTCTCCCACTCGATGCGGCCGAAGAAGAGCAGCAGCGGATCACCGTGCGGCGAGTACGTCCGGCGGGCCGCGCCCACGTCCTTCGCGCGCACCTTCCAGCCGCCCGGCTCGATGCCGTTGTGCAGCACGGAAACGTCGGCGGTGTCCACTTCGAACAGATGCCCGACCTCGCCGCGCATCGCCGACGAGCACGTGATCAGCGCGTCGGCGCGGTTCGCGAGCCACCACTCGACGGAGTGCACCTGCTGGTTCAGCGGGTGCGACAGCCAGCCCGAGTGCCGCCCGGCCTCGGTCGCGTGGATCGTCGCGACCAGCGGCACGCCGAACGCCTCCGCCAGCGCCACGGCGGGGTGCGCGACGAGCCAGTCGTGCGCGTGCACGACGTCCGGCCGCCACGATCCCAGCCCGGCGCGCGTCATCGCGTGCCCCATCGCGAGCGTCCAGGCCAGCAGGTCCTTCTCGAACACGAAGTGCGCCGGGTCCTCGGCGACCCGGATCAGCCGCACGCCCTCGCTCACCAGGTCGGACGTCGGGTGCGTGATCGCGTCGGTGCCGGACGGCTGCCGGCACAGCACGACGACCTCGTGCCCCTGCGCGGCCAGTTGTGTCGCGAGCGCGTGGACGTGCCTGCCCAGCCCGCCGACGACCACCGGCGGGTACTCCCACGACAACATCAGCACGCGCATCCCGTTACCCCATTCCTCGCGCGTCCAGATGCCCGAAGGGGCCGTCCGCCGCGCGGAGCTCCGTTGCTCTGCCCAGTCCGCGACCGCTCCGCGTCAACGCCGCGAGCTCGCTGAAGCGATCGCTGTGAATCTTCGCGCGGTAGCGGGCGTAGTCGGCGGCCGAGTCCTTCGTGACCATGAAGGCCCAGTCGCTCGACAACGCCAGCAACGCCTCGCGCACCGCCTGGTCCAGCACCGGGTTCCTCGTCGGCGACGAGAAGTCCAGTCCCAGCAACTCCTTCTGCACGGACTCGTTCAACGACACGATGTCCGCCACCTGCGCGCCGTCCCACACGCGCCAGTCCTTGCCACTGCCCCACGACGACGCCGGCAGCTCCACCGGCGCGCCCACGTGCCCCGCCTCGACGGCCCCGCGCAACGTCGTCACGCGCACGCCCGCCTCCGGCAACGCCCGCAGCACGGCCTCCAGCCACAACGGACCCTCGTGCCACCAATGCCCGTACAGCTCGGTGTCGTAGGCCGCGACGACGAGTCCGCCGTCGATCGCCCTGAGCCGCCGCACGACCGTGTCGACGAAATCCGCGACGTGCCGGTCGAGAGCTTCCTTCGCCAGCAACGGGTCGTACGGCCGTTTGTCCTCCGGCGCCACGTTCTTGCCCGTCACCCGCGACGGCTTGAGGCCCGTCGGGTGATCGTAAGTGTGAAAATCCCGGTAGGCCGCGTCACCCGGATAGCCGACCTTGGGCGACCACACGCGGTACGAGACTTCGAGATCCCGCCCGAACGCCAGCACGTCCGACGATCCGACGGGGTGCGCTGCCGAGGTGTCGCCGTGCAGCGCGGGCCCGTCGACCATGAACCTCCTGACGCCGGCGGTCGCGTACCCGGCCTCCATGCCGGGGGAGTAGCCGCACTCCGGCGCCCAGATCCCTTCCGGCGCACGACCGAGGCGCAGCGCGGTGTCGTCGAGGCCGGCCTTGAGCGCGAACGCCCTGACCTTCGGGTCGAGCAACGGCTGGAACGGGTGCGTGGCGGGCCCGCCGAGCAGCTCGATCGTGCTGGAGTCCACAAGGGACCGCAGCAGCGGTGAGAACCCGTGCCGCCACTGGGTTTCGAACCTGTCCAGCGCCCACTGCGACGCCCGGTGCTCGTACGCCGACAGCTCCTTCAGCCGTTCGCCGGCGAAGTGCGAGCGCAGGTGCCAGTTGCCGAGCCAGTCGTGCATGCCGCGCAGGCAGTAGGGGTCGTCGAGCTGGGCGGCCAGGACGGGGGTGACGCCGAGCGTCAGGACGTCCTCGCGGCCCTCGTCGGCGAACCTCTTCAGCATGTCGACGACGGGCAGGTACGAGTGCGCCCACGCCTGGTAGAGCCACTCCTCGCCGACCGGCCACGCGCCGTGGTGCGCGAGCCAGGGCAGGTGGCTGTGCAGGACGAGGCAGAACGTGCCCTCGGACGTCCGCTGGGTCACGCGCGCACCGCCACGGCCACGAGGTCCAGGCAGGCGTCCATGTCGTCGGGCGTGATGTCGAAGTCCTCCACCGTCACCGACTCCACAGCCTCCTTGAGCTCCGCCGGCCAGGGCGCGCCGGACAGGGCGACTTCGACCTGTGCGTTGATGATCTGTCCGTTCAGGAGCGTGTCAAGCCTCGGTCCGTGACGCAGGCCCGTCAGTTCGTCAACGCGGAAACCAGCCTCGCGCAGCATCTCGTCCAGTTCGGACGGTGCGAGTTCCCTGGTGTGGAACGGGTTCAGCGGGGTGTCCTGGCCGGGCGAGAACGTGAGCCGGTTCGGCGTCGTGACGATGAGCCGGCCGCCGGGCCTGAGCACCCTGAGGCACTCCGCGAGGAACCCCTCCTGGTCCCACAGGTGCTCGATGACCTGCAGGTTCGCCACGACGTCGACGCTGCCGTCCTGGAGCGGGAGGGTCGCGAGGTTGCCGCGGAGCACGTTCAGCTGCGGGTACCGGCGCGCCACGTGCTGCGACGTCAGCTCGTCGTAGTCGAGCGCGACCACGCGGCGCGCGACCGTTCTGATCAGCTGCGCGCCGTAGCCCTCGCCGCAGCCCGCCTCCAGCACGACGGCGTCCGCGCAGTGGCCGATGAGATGTAGATAGGCCGCCTCGTGGCGCCTGAACCAGTAATTCTCCTCGGCGATACCGGGCACCGTGCGTTCGCCGGTCAGGGGGAGGGTCACGCCCGCCAGGTTACTTGCCAGTAGACCTCATGCGAACTACCTGGTGCGCGATCGCCGTCGCGACGCCCGCCGCCGCGAGAACCGCCGTCGTCGTGGTGTCCATGTACTTGGACAGGCTGGGTGCGTCACTCGGTCCGGTGAGCCACGTCGTCAACGGCACCGCGTACGCCAGCGTCAGCGCTCCCGACCACCACCGCAGGGCCTTCGAACGGCCGCTGCGCAGGCTCGCGACGAGCACGACGGCGATGGGAATGCCGGACAGCAGTCCGAACTTGCCGATCACCATCACGGGTGCCGCCCAGGCCGCGACCAGCGTCGACGTCTTCGGGTAGGCGGCCTTGCGGGCGACGTTCCCAGTCTTGCCAGAGGTGTTCGCGTTCATGACAGGCTCCTGCTTTCGTTAGTAGTTGTCGCTTGAGTTAGAGGGTCTAACTGTTGTGACATGCAGAAGCTAAGCTTTCGCAAGCGTGAGTGTCAATAACGAATGTGAGAGGGTCTAACTATGGCGACAGAGTCTCAGGCCGGCCCGGCGTCCAGCGCTGAGGCCGACGCGGTGTCCGGCGCTGTGTCTGGTCCCGGGTCTGATCCTGGGGTCGACTCCGGGTCCGACCCTGGGTCCGGTTCTAGGCGGAACCCTCGTGCGCGCTACCGGACCCAGGTGCGCGACGAGGTCAAGCGGCACGCGTGGCAGCAGATCGCGACAAACGGCGTGACAGCGTTGTCATTGAACGCGATCGCCAAGGAGATGGGAATGAGCGGGCCCGCGCTGTACCGGTACTTCGCCGGTCGCGACGAGCTGATCACCGAGCTCATCCGCGACGCCTACCGCAGCCTCGCCGACACCGTCCGCGCGGCGCACGCGAAGGGCGTCACGGTCGCGGGGCTCGCCTCGGTCATCCGGCGGTGGGCGCTCGCCGACCCGCAGCGGTACCTGCTGATCTACGGCACGCCCGTGCCCGGCTACCACGCGCCCGACGACATCACCGCGATCTCGAACGAGATCCTGGCGGTGGTGCTGGAGGTGTGCGGTGGCGGGTCGCCGGACCCGAAAACCCCGTTCGAGGCCTTCCTGCGGATGAGGAACGGGTGGGCGGGCGCGCTGCCGGCGCCGTCGCCGACGGTGCACCGCGCGCTGTCGTTCTGGACGCGCACGCAGGGTGTGCTCTCGCTAGAGCTCGCCGGCCACTTCGCCCCGATGGGGATCGACGTCGAGCTGCTGCTCGTAGAAGAGGTGGCGGACCTGGGCTAGGCGCTGTCCTGCAAGTTCATCGGGCGACAGTGGCGGCCGGTCTCTCGCCCGCGCCTCTCACCTGACGAACCGGCCGGACGGCACCTAGAACGGCGAGATCGTCACGGCCAGCGCGCCCGGTCCGACGTTCGCGCCGATCGCCGCGCTGACCTGGGTGAGGACGACGTCGCGGGCGTGCGGGATGCGCTTCTGGAGCATCTGCAGCAGCTCGTGGCCCTCCTTCTCGGCCGCGAAGTGCTCGACGGCGAGGTCGACGTCGCGTCCGTAGGCGAGTGCCACCGCCTTGTCGACGAGCTTCGTCAGCGCCCGGTCGCGGCCGACGACCTTGTCGAACGGCTCCACCTCGCCGTTCACGACGGTGAGCAGCGGCTTGACCGACAGCGCGTCGCCGAAGAGCTTCGCCGCCGCGCTGACCCGGCCCGCCTGGCGCAGGTAGTGCAGCGTGTCGACGTAGATGAGCACGTTGGCGTTGCGTCCGCGCTGCTCGGCGACGCTGCGCGCGTTCTGGACGTTGCCGCCGCTCTGCACGATCCGCGCGGCCGCGAGCGCCGCGAAGCCGAGCGTCATGCCCGACGAGTGCGAGTCCACGATGAACACCGGCACGCGCGACTTGGCCGCGGCCGCCTTCGCCGCGTCCGTCGCCGGAGAGAGCTTCGGCGTCACGTGCACCGACACGATCGTCTCGGCGCCCTTCGCCCACGCGTCCTGGTAGGCCCAGAAGAACGCGTCGGGGGCGGGCGGCTGCGTCGTGATCGGGATCTGTGCCTCCATCGCCTGCAGCAGCCGCTCGGTCGGCACGTACGCCTCGTCGATCAGTTCCGACCCGATCTTGAGTTGCATCGGGACCGTGATGATGTTGAAGCGGTCCGCCAGGCGGGCGGGGAGCGACGCGGTCGAGTCGGTGACGACGGCTACTCGTGAGGACACGAACGAGAAGGTTAACGAAGGGTGATCGAAGTAGCCACGACCGATGGAAGGCAATTCGTGTGATCTCGACCTGGGCGGTTGCTTTCCGTACACGGCGAACGCACGGAGTGAACACCCTGGAAAGGCGTCCTACTTGACACAATCGGGTGACTGGACACTTGGCGGTGTTGATCTAGAGGGGCCTTGTTTGTGCAGGAGAGGACCGCTATTCCACGTGTTACATCATGTCGATTCGTCCACTTTGGACGCTGGTTGTGACCATCGGTCGTGGGTAAGCTCGCACAATCTTCAGCCCGGTTGAGTGAGTAGGTGACCATGGGTGCAAAAGAGCCCGAACTAGTTCCGCTGCACGCCGGTTTTGACGTTGTCTACCGAGGTTTTCACCGACGTCAGGTCATCGAGCACATCGAGAATCTCGAGGAGCAGCTCCGCTTCACGAGTCTCGACAGGGTCGAAGCGCTGGCGCAGGCGGCCGATTTGCGCAAGCTCCTGGAAATGACGCGCCAGGACCTCGACGAGGCGCGCTCCAGGATCGAACGCCTGGAGAGCACCTCTGGCTCGCACGCGAGCGCCACCGAGCGCATGCACCGCATGCTCCGCCTCGCCGAGGACGAGACGGCGGAGATGCGCCTCCAGACCGGACGCGAGTGCGCGGAACTGCGCGACCGCGCCGACGTGGAGATCGCCGAACTCCGCGAGCGCACCGACACCGAGGTGACGGCGTTGCGCGTCAACGCCCAGCGCGAAGCCGCCGCGATGCGCGCCGACGCCGAGTCCGAGCTCTACGCCGTGCGCCAGGACTGCGCCACCCGCGTCACCGCGATGGAGCGTCGCGAGCTCGAGATGGAACGCCGCAACGGCGACCTGGAGGCCCAGCACCGCCAGCGCGCCGACGAGGTGGAACGCGAGTGCGCCGAGGCCGTCGAGCAGGCCCAGACCGACGCGGACCGCCTCCTGCGCGAGACCGCGCTGCAGTGCAACGCCCTCGAAGCCGACTCGGAACGCAAGCGCGAGAAGGCCCAGCAGTTCTTCGAGCTCAGCATGACCCGCCGCCGCAACGAGGTCGCCCAGCACCTCCAGGAACAGGAGGCGCTGGCCCGCGCCAGGTCCGAGTTCGTGGTGAAGATGGCGTCCCGCGAAGCCGCCCGCCGCCTGGCCGAGGTGGCCGACCGCACCGAGGAACTGCACGAGCTCAAGCGAGTCGTCCACTCCCAGCTGACCGCGGCCCGCGCCGCCCTGTCCGCGGCGGCGGACCGCGTCGCGCCCGTGCACATCCCAGAACAGGTGGCGGCGTCATGAAGCGTTGGGTTCCGCTCGTAGTAGGCGCCCTGATGGTGCCGGCCTCCGTGACGGCGTTCGGCTTCTCCGTCTACGGCGACGAACTGGAGACGGCCCTGTCGTCGTCGCCCGCCGTCCCCGCCGTCCCCGCCGCACTCGCCGGCCCGGTGCCGGTGGCGGACTTCGTCGGACCGCTGCGCATGGAACCCGCCGCACCGGTCCTGCTGTCCGCCTCGTTGGCACAGGAGGCGGTGCGCAGCCTGTTCTCCTCACACGCCGTCAAGGGCATCACGTTCGCGCCGGGCACCGCCTCGTTGGTGGGCCGCGGCGAGGACGTGCGGCGAAGCCTGGCCAGCCTGCTGCGCAACTCCTCGGGCACGGTCACGTTGGTGGCGCACGCGTGGAACGGCGAGACGGCCTCGCACCGCTGCGACGTCCTCGCGATGGAACGGGCCGGGCTGCTGCGGCAGTACCTGGCCGAACAAGGTGTGGACAAGTCCTTCACGACACGGGTGATCGTGGACCCGGTGTGGGGGCCTCCCTCGGACTTCGGACCGCAGATCGACGTCCTCGTCAGCTAGGAGCCTTCGCAATGGCAGGGGCAGTCGGGATCGTCTTCGGGCTGTGCGTGCTGTCCTTCACGTTGGGGGCGGCCCTGATGTACGTGCTGGTGCGGCGTCGGGAGGACGCCGCGTCGGTGGCGGCTGAAGTGGTGCCCGAGGTGGTGCCTGAGGTGGCGGCGGACTCGCGGAGCTGGGTGAAGAAGCCCGCCGTCGTGGAGCCGGTGGACGGCGACTACGACTCCCGGCCGATCTACCGCAGCCCCGTGGTGGGGTTGCCTCAGTTGGAGCCGGCGTTGGCCGTGTTCGCTGAGCCGGTGGTCGCCGAGCCTGTGGTCGCCGAGCCTGTGGTCGCCGAGCCGGTGGTCGAGGCTGTGGCCGAGCCTGTGGTTGAGGTGGCCGAGCCTGAGGTTGATGCCTTGGCTGTGGAGCCGGAACCTGAGCCCGAGACCGAGCCTGAGTTGGTTGCGGAGCCTGAGCCTGAGCCGGAAGTTGTTGTGGGGACTGCGCTTCCGCCGCCTGCTCGGCCTCAGGCTGTTGAGCAGACGACCTGGGTTGAGCGGGAAGACTTCCGGCAGCGGTATTTGAGGACGTTCGACGAGGTTCGGCGGAAGGCCGGTAGCAACTGACCTGCGGGTGCCGGTTGCGTGCTTCGCCTTGCGTTCCAGCGGGGTTGGTCGCGTTTTGTTGGTTGGGCTGCGGTTGCGAGGGTTGGTTGCGCGGGTCTAGACGAAAGACCTGGGGTGTGCGATTGGGGCTTGACTTCGGGGCCCTTGCGAGGCGCTGGTCGGCCGGAAAGGCCGGGCTGAAAAGCGCCCGGCCGAGCTCGAGAAGCTAGCACCTCGCACCCAAAGTCAAGCCCCAATCGCCTTGAGCGGTGGAACCGGCTCTGTGGCGGGCATCAGCCCGTTCGGGCTCGCCTTCGGCTTCGCTTGCCAGGCTTCGTAGGTGGTTGGCGTGCGTTGACGGCTGTCCGGTGGGTGCGCGCGCCTGGCCTGCGTGGGTGGTCGTTTTGCGTTGACGACTGCGGTTGAGTGCGCTCTGAAGCCTTGCCGCCGTGCGCCGCCGCTTGTCGGCCGATCCTCGGTGTCAGACCCTCTCGGTACGTTGGGGCGCGGGGGAGTCAACATCGAGGGGGACCCCTGCGTCAGCCTGTCGTCGGGTCGGGCCATGTCGGAAAGTCGTTGGTTCCTGTCCGATTCTCGCCGGACTTCCCGGCCTGCCTGCTGATATCAATCGATCATGACTTCCGCCACGGATCGAACTGAGCTCTTTCACGCCCTCCACCAGCCCGGGCCGTTGGCCCTCGCCAACGCTTGGGACGTCGCCTCCGCGCTGGTGGTCGAGGCGGCCGGGGCCAAGGCCGTTGCCACTACCAGTGCCGGTGTCGCCTGGAGTCTCGGTGCTCCTGACGGTGACGCGTTGCAGCGGGATCGGGCGGTCGATCTCGTGGCCAGGGTTGTTGCCGCGGTGCGGGTTCCGGTCAGCGCCGACATCGAGACCGGGTTCGGCGAGACGGCTGCCGAGGTCGGCGAGACCGTGCGGGCCGTCGGTGCGGCTGGCGCGTCCGGGGTCAACATCGAGGACGGACTTGGTGCTGGGCAACGGGATGTCGCGGAGCAGGCGGAGCGGTACGCGGCCGCTCGGGAGGCTGCGCCTGGGATTTTCATCAACGCGCGCATCGACACGTTCCTGCGGCAGGTCGGGGATCCGGCTGACCGGCTCGAGCGCACGCTGGAGAGGGCTGCGCGGTTCGTCGCGGCTGGGGCCAGCGGGATTTTTGTGCCTGGCGTGAGCGACATCGAGACGATCGCGGAGCTGGCCAAGGGGATCGCTGCGCCGCTCAACGTGTTGGTGGGGCCTGGCTCGCCCGCCGTCGACGAGTTGGCGAAGGCGGGCGTGGCGCGGGTCAGCCTCGGGTCTGCGGTGGCCGAGGCGGCCTATGCCGTTGCCAGGCGGGCAGCGGAGGAGATGCTGACCAAGGGCACGTACAGCAGCGTTGAGAACGCCATTGCCTATGGAGAGCTCAACGCGCTGTTCGGGCGTTAGTGCTTCTTGCCGCGGAACTTGCGCAGCAGTTGTTCGGCCTGCGCTCGCTTGCGCGGGTCCTGCGCCATCTGCCGTGCCTTCGCTTGCAGCTTGTGGCCCTGCGGGCTGCGCAGGAACCTGGTGATCTTGTCCATGAAGCCGGCCATCGGTCCTCCAGGTGTCCGTTACGTCCATTTCAACGGACGAAACCGCCTCAGGAGTTCCCGAAGGTCACACCGGCGAAACTGTGATGCCCAGCGCGCCGGGGCCCACGTGGGCTCCGATGGCCGAGCTGACCTGGGTCAGCATGAACTGGCGGACGTTGGGGACCTTGCGGCGCAACGTGCGGAGCAGGCGCGAGGCCTTCTCCTCGGCGTCGAAGTGCTCCACGGCCACGTCGACGGTGTCGGTGCCCGCGCGCTTGATCGCGATGTCGATCATGCGGTTGAGCGCGCGGTCGGCGCCGATCACCTTGTCCAGCGGGGTGATCTGGCCGTCGGCCATGGTCAGCAGCGGCTTCATGGACAGCATGCCGCCGACCATCGCGGCCGCCGCGCCGATGCGGCCGCCCCGGCGCAGGTACTCCAGGGTGTCCACGTAGATCAGCTCGGTGGACCTGTCGAAACGGGCCTGGGCGGTCGCGAGCACCTTCTCCACGCTCTGGCCCGCCTCGGCCACCTTCGCTGCGGCCTGGACGGCGTAGCCGATGCTCATCCCGCACGTGTGCGTGTCGATCACGTGCACGGGCACGCGGACCTTGGCAGCGGCCTCGCGGGCCGCCTCCACCGTCGCGGACTGGCGGCTCGACACGTGCACGGACACGATCGAGCGAACGCCCTGCGCCGCAAGTTCGTTGTACGTCCAGAAGAACGCGTTCGGATCCGGGGGGATCGTCGCCACGGGCACGTTCGAGCGCATGGCCGAGACCAGGTCGGGGACCGGGATGCGGGACTCGTCGTCGGTGTGGTCGCCGATCCGCACCTGGATCTGCACCACTTCGATGCCGAGACGGTCAGTCAGCTGAGCCGGGAGACAAGCCGTGGAGTCTGTCACGATCGCTACTCGCCGGTACATGTCAGCGCAGCCTAGTCCCTCGAATGGGTTAAGTCTCAGTTGGTGGCGTTAACGGGTGATAACTGTCACGCTAGCCGGGTGCTTGCTCCTGTTTGCAGGGGTGCTACTGGCGGGTAACATCCGGGTGATGGCAGGGTCCTGAACACCCGGCGACGCAGTTCTAGAGTCCTCTGTGCAAGCGTCGCCCGTCTGCTGGAGGTCGAAGAGGACCTATGAACATTGTTGTCCTGGTCAAGCAGGTGCCTGACACCTGGTCCGAGCGCAAGCTCACCGACGCCGACCACACCCTTGACCGCGAGTCCGCGGATGCCGTGCTCGACGAGATCAACGAGCGCGCCGTCGAAGAGGCCCTGCAACTGCAGGAAGCCCACGGCGGCGAGGTGACCGTGATCGCGATGGGTCCCGACCGCGCCACCGACGCCATCCGCAAGGCGCTGTCGATGGGTGCCGACAAGGCGATCCACGTCAACGACGAGGCGTTGCACGGTTCGGACGTGCTGGCGACGGCGAAGGTCCTCGCGAAGGCGATCGGCACGGTCGAGAACGTCGACCTGGTCATCGCGGGCAACGAGGCGACCGACGGCCGCGCGGGCGCTGTCCCGGCCATCCTCGCCGAGCTGCTCGGCCTGCCGCAGGTCACCCAGCTGCGCAAGGTCACCGTCGAGGGCACGACGATCAAGGGCGAGCGCGAGACCGACGAGGGCGTCGCGTTCCTCGAGGCCTCGCTCCCGGCCGTCGTCTCCGTGACGGAGAAGATCAACGAGCCGCGGTACCCGTCCTTCAAGGGCATCATGGCCGCGAAGAAGAAGCCCGTCTCCACGATCACTGTGGCGGACCTGGGCATCGACGCCTCCGAGGTCGGCCTGTCCGGCGCGTGGACCCAGGTGCTGGAGGCGGCCCCGAAGCCGCCGCGCGGCGCCGGCGAACGCGTCGAGGACGGTGGCGACGGCGGTACCAAGATCGCCGAGTTCCTCGTCGGCCAGAAGCTCATCTGAGGGAGGGGAAGACATGTCTGAGGTACTGGTTCTCGTCGACCACGTCGACGGCGAGGTCAAGAAGGTCAGCTACGAGCTGCTGACGGCCGCGCGTCGCCTGGGCACCCCGTCCGCAGTGGTCGTGGGTGCCGCCGGCACCGCGGCGAAGATCCGTGAGTCGCTCGGCAAGTACGGCGCCGCGAAGGTCTACGCAATCGAGTCCGACGACGCCGCCAACTTCCTGGTGACGCCGAAGGTCGACGCTCTCGCCGCCCTCGCCCCGAACGCGTCCGCGGTGCTCGTCTCCGCGACGATCGAGGGCAAGGAGGTCGCGGGCCGTCTCGCCGTGCGCCTCGGCGCCGGTCTGCTCGTGGACGTCGTCGACATCGAGGCGGACGGCACCGGCGTGCAGTCCATCTTCGGTGGCGCGTTCGTCGTCAAGGCCAAGGTGGGCACCGGCACCCCGGTCATCACCGTGCGCCCCGGCGGCGTCGAGGCCGAGGAGTCGGCCGCGGACGCCGCGCTGGACGAGTCGGTCTCCATCTCCGTGGACGCCGCCAAGTCCGCCCGCGTCACCTCCCGCGAGGCCGTCGTCGGTGGCGACCGCCCGGAGCTGACCGAGGCCTCGGTCGTCGTCTCGGGTGGCCGCGGCGTCGGCTCGGCCGAGAAGTTCTCGACCGTGGAGGAGCTCGCGGACTCGCTGGGTGCCGCCGTCGGTGCCTCGCGCGCCGCCGTCGACTCCGGCTACTACCCGCACCAGTTCCAGGTGGGCCAGACCGGCAAGACGGTCTCGCCGCAGCTGTACGTGGCGCTGGGCATCTCCGGTGCGATCCAGCACCGCGCGGGCATGCAGACCTCGAAGACGATCGTCGCGGTCAACAAGGACCCCGAGGCCCCGATCTTCGAGATCGCCGACTTCGGCGTGGTGGGCGACCTGTTCAACGTCGCACCGCAGCTGACCGAAGAGGTCAAGAAGCGCAAGGGCTGAGCACCTCTCAGCTCACGGACCGAACGGCCGTCCCACCTCGATGGGGGCGGCCGTTCGCCGTTAAGCTCGGTGGCATGACCGAAGAGCGCTACTGGCTCCAGTACCAGTGAAGGAAAGTCCAGCGGCTGCACGTCTCGCCTGACGGCGAACCGAGCGGCTGCTCCGGAGAGATCCGCGAGTACCTGCGCCGCTACCGGTTCCACTCTCCCGAGTCCCCGTCCTACGAGCGGACGTTCCTGCTCCGGTGGTGCTCGGCCTGCCGCACGTTCGGCACCTGCACCGAGCTCGACCGCCGCTTCAGGCGGCGCGCATGATGTGCTGGAACAGGCCGGAGCGCGGCTGTCGTGACCGTCTCGCAACCGGAATCGCCCCACATCACCCGGCAGGTGGCGCGGACTACCAGGGGTTAACCCACCTGCCACTGACCGGTCATCGTTCTGACCTGCTGTCATTCGCCAACCCGGCTTCACCCTGGTTCGCATGACGCAGCCGGAACTGCTTGTCAGCACCCCTGTCCAGCAGGACGGGGACGCCCCTCGCTACTCCCTCCTCGTCGCCCGTGACGGCGCGGAAGTCGTCGCCGCGCAGAGACTGCGCTACGAGGTGTTCGCCGGTGAGATGGGGGCGACGCTGCACACCAGCGTGCCCGGCCACGACGTCGACGAGTTCGACGCGCACTGCGACCACCTGGTGGTCCGCGACGACCGCACGGGCGAGATCGTCGGCGGCTACCGGATGCTGCCGCCGGAGCGCGCCAGGGAGGCCGGGCGCCTCTACAGCGACGGCGAGTTCGACCTCACCAATCTGAACGACATCCGCAGCTCCACGGTCGAGACCGGCCGCTCCTGCGTGCACCCCGACCACCGCAACGGCGCCGTCGTCAGCCTCGTGTGGGCCGGCATCGCCCGCTACATGCTGCTGAGCGGCCACAAGTGGCTCGTCGGGTGCGCCTCGATCCCGTTGCAGGACGGTGGCAGCTTCGCCGCCGGTGTGTGGGACACGGTGCACGCCAAGCACTACGCGCCCGAGCAGTACCGCGTCACGCCGCACAACCCGTGGGACGTCGACGCCGTTGCACGGCCGGCGAAGACCGTCGTGCCGCCGCTGCTCAAGGGCTACCTGCGGCTCGGCGCCAAGATCTGCGGACGGCCCGCGCTCGACGCGGACTTCGGCGTCGCCGACCTCTTCATCCTGCTCGGCATGGACCACGTGGACCAGCGCTATCTGAAGTTCTTCCTGGGGGAGACGTCATGAGCCACGCCTGGATGCCCAAGTCGCCGTGTGGTGACGGGTGTGTCGGCCACGCGCCGGGGGAGGTCGGGAAGTTCCGGCAGACCTGGCGCGCGGTCACGGCGGTCACCGCGATCCTGTGCGGCGCGTGGATCGCGCTTGCGTTGCTGTTGCCCAGCAAGCAGCGGGAAAGCGTTGTGCGCCTGTGGTTCCACGCCGTGCTGCGGGCGTTCGGCGTGAGGCTCGAGGTGCACGGCGCGCGGAGGTTCCAGGCGGTGCCGAAGCGCGGGGTGCTGGTCGCGAGCAACCACGTGTCGTGGCTCGACGAGCTCGCGATCGACTCGGTGCAGCCCATCAAGCTCGTCGCCAAGAAGGACATCAAGAGCTGGCCCGTGCTCGGCCCGATCATCACCGCGGCGGGCACGGTCTACCTCGACCGCGAGAAGCTGCGCGAGCTGCCGCGGACGGTCGACGAGCTCGCGGAGACGTTGCGCGGCGGCAGTGCCGTCGGCATCCACGCCGAGGGCACCACGTGGTGCGGGCTCGCGTCCGGCCACTACAAGCCGGCGCTGTTCCAGGCCGCGCTGGACGCCGGCGTGCCGGTGCGGCCGATCGTGCTGCGCTACCGGATCGGCGACCACCTGACGACGCAGCCCGCGTTCATCGGCGGCGACACCCTGGTCGACTCGATCCGCCGGGTGCTGAAGGTCCGCGATCTGGTCGTCGAGGTCCACGTGCTGGACGAGATCGCTCCCGGCCGGGCCGCCACGCGGCGCGAGCTGGCGAAACTTGCCGAAGAGCAATCAAACCGCTTGACCTCGACCGAACTGGAGATTGCACCATCTACAGGTGACTCTCACCGCGCCCGCCTCATCACGCCTCTGGTCGCCTGAACGCCGCTGGCCCACGACGGGCATCCTGCTGCTGGTCACCCTTCTCGCCTTCGAGGCGATGGGGGTCGGCACGGCGATGCCCACCATGGTCCGCGAGCTGCACGGCGAGGCGCTGTACGCGTGGCCGTTCCTCGCGAACCTCGCGGCGAGCGTCATGGCGACGGTCTTCTCCGGACGGCTCTCTGACCGGCACGGACCCAAGCCCGCGGTCCTGATCGGCGTGGTGCTGTTCCTCATCGGGCTCGTGGTCGCGGGCATCGCCGAGACCATGACCGTGCTGCTCGCGGGCCGCGTGTTGCAGGGCTTCGGCGCCGGGTTCCTGATCGTCGCGATCTACGTCGTGATCGCGGTCGCCTACCCCGAGGACACCCGGCCGGCCGTGTTCGGCGCGCTGTCCGCGGCGTGGGTCGTGCCGTCACTGGTGGGGCCGGCGGTCGCGGGCTGGGCGACGGAACACCTCACGTGGCGGCTGGTGTTCCTCGCCATCGTGCCGTTGGTGCTCATCGGCAGCGTGCTGCTCGTTCCGGTGCTCAGGTCGTTGCCTCCGCACGCCGAGACGCCGCCTACGCGCAAGTACCTGCCTCTCGCCGCCGTGGCCGTCGGTCTGGGCGTGGCGGGCCTGAGCTGGTCGTTGCAGCACCGCACGTGGTGGATGCTCGCGGCGTCGTTGCTGCTGCTGGCGCCCGCACTGCGCATCCTGCTGCCGAAGGGCACGCTCATCGCGCGGCGCGGCCTGCCCGTCACGATCCTCGCGCGCGGCCTGCTCGCGGGCACGTTCTTCGCCGTCGAGGGCTTCATCCCGCTGACGCTGACCGTCGTGCACGGCTACTCGCCGCTGGAGGCGGGCGTCCCGCTCACGCTGAGCGCGCTCGGCTGGGCGGGCGCGTCGATGTGGGCGTCCCGGCACCCCGAGATCGAGCGCTACACGCTCGTCCGGGTCGGTTTCCTCTTCACGGCGACGGGCATCGCGGCCGTGACGCTCATCGCACCCACTTGGGGGCCAGCCTTCCTCACACCGGTGCTGTGGGCCGTCGCGGGAGCGGGCATGGGCATGGCGACGTCCAGCGTCGGCGTGCTGATGATGGCCGCATCGCCCGAGGCCGACCGGGGTTTCAACTCCGCGGCGCTGCAGATCTCGGACATGCTCTTCTCGGCGACCATGATCGGACTCGGCGGCGTGCTCGTCCTGGCGACGGCGCCGACCGCGGGCGTGGTGGTGCTCAACCTGGCGATGGCGGCGTTGGCGGTGGTGGGAGCGATTCTGACCGGGCCCCGCATGCGGGCTACCCTTGAGCCCTGATGGCTTATCTCGACCACGCGGCCACGACCCCCATGCACCCGCAGGCGGTCGCGGCCATGACCGAGGCGTTGTCCACCACGGGCAACGCCTCGTCGCTGCACACCTCCGGCAGGCGGGCCCGCCGGGCGGTCGAGGAGGCCCGCGAGAACATCGCCGACGCCCTGGGCGCCCGGCCGTCCGAGGTGCTCTTCACCGGCGGCGGCACGGAGAGCGACAACCTCGCCGTCAAGGGGATCTACTGGGCGAGCGGCCGCCGGCGCGTGCTGGCCTCCGCCGTCGAGCACCACGCCGTGCTGGACGCCGTCGAGTGGCTGGAGCAGCAGGGCGCCGAGGTCACCTGGCTGCCCACCGACCACTTCGGCCGCGTGTCCGCCGCGTCGGTCGAGGAAGCCCTGGACGACGACGTCGCCCTCGTCACCACGATGTGGGCGAACAACGAGGTCGGCACCATCAACCCCGTGCACGACATCGCCGCCGTGTGCGCCGAGCGCGGCGTGCCGTTCCACACGGACGCGGTACAGGCCGTGGGCGCGGTACCCGTGTCCTTCGCCGAGTCGGGCGCTTCGGCGTTGACGATGACGGGCCACAAGGTCGGCGGCCCCTACGGCGTGGGTGTGCTGCTGCTGGCGCGGGACGTGAAGGCCACACCGTTGATGCACGGCGGCGGCCAGGAACGTGACGTGCGCTCCGGCACGCTGGACGTCCCGTCGATCGTGGGTCTGGCGCGCGCGGTGCGGATCTCCGTGGAGGAGCAGGCTTCCCGCGCGGTGGAGATCGCCGCCCTGCGCGACGAGCTGATCGCGTCCGTGCGCGCGGTCGTGCCGGACGTGATCGTGAACGGCGACCCGGTGCACCGCCTGCCCGGCAACGCGCACCTGACGTTCCCGGGCTGCGAGGGCGACAGCCTCCTGATGCTGCTGGACGCGCGCGGCGTCGAGTGCTCGACCGGCTCCGCCTGCACGGCCGGAGTCGCGCAACCGTCGCACGTGCTGCTGGCGATGGGCGTCGAACCGTCACTGGCCCGAGGCTCGCTGAGGTTCTCGCTCGGGCATACGTCGACGCGTGCGGACGTTGACAAGCTGGTGTCGGTCATCGGACCGGTGGTGGAGAGGGCCCGCACGGCGGGTCTGGCAGGTATGAGGCGTTCCCGGAAGGTGGTCAAGCAGTGAAGGTCCTCGCGGCGATGAGCGGTGGTGTCGATTCCGCGGTGGCGGCGGCGCGCGCCGTCGAAGCGGGACACGACGTCACGGGCGTGCACCTCGCGTTGTCGGCCAAGCCCGGCACCCTGCGCACGGGCGCCCGTGGCTGCTGCACGATCGAAGACGCCCACGACGCCCGCCGGGCCGCCGACCTGATGGGCATCCCGTTCTACGTCTGGGACTTCGCCGAGCGCTTCACCGAAGAGGTCGTCGAGGACTTCGTCGCCGAGTACGCGGCGGGCCGCACCCCGAACCCGTGCCTGCGCTGCAACGAGCGCATCAAGTTCGAGGCGTTGCTGGACAAGGCGATCGCGCTCGGTTTCGACGCCGTCTGCACCGGCCACTACGCGCGGCTGGAGATCCTCGACGGCCGTCCCGAGCTGCGTCGGTCCGCCGACCTGGGCAAGGACCAGTCGTACGTGCTGGCGTCGCTGACGGCCGAGCAGCTCTCGCACGCGATGTTCCCGCTGGGCGACACGACGAAGGACGACGTGCGCGTCGAGGCCTCGTCGCGCGGCCTGTCCGTGGCCAAGAAGCCGGACAGCCACGACATCTGCTTCATCCCGGACGGCGACACGCAGAAGTTCCTGGCCGGTCGCATGGAGACCAAGCCGGGCCTGCTGATCGACGACGCCACCGGTGCGGTGCTGGGCCGGCACGCGGGCGTGCACGAGTTCACCGTGGGACAGCGCAAGGGCCTGGGCATCGACGGCCCGGCGCCCGACGGCCGCCCGCGGTACGTGCTGTCGCTGGAGCCGGTGTCCGGCAACGTCCGGGTCGGCGCGGTCGAAAAGCTCGCGGTGACGGGGATTTCCGCTTCCTCGCCGGTCGCTCACGTGGCGATCGAGGGCCCTGTCGAGTGCGTCGCCCAGGTGCGCGCGCACGGCGGCACGGCCCCGGCCGTCGCCGAGCTGGTCGACGGGGTGTTGCAGGTGCAGCTGCGGGAGCCGTTGAAGGGCGTGGCGCCCGGTCAGGCCGTCGCGATCTACCGCGAGGACGCGGCGGGCGACATCGTGCTGGCCAGCGCGACGATCGACGCGACCAGCTAATTCGGTTGTAGGACACCGAAAGCGGATCTAGCGTTCGCTGCGTGACGTTCATTGACACGGAGTTCGACCTCGCCGCGCGGGCTCGCACCGCGTTTCGGTGCTTCGTCAGCCCTGCCGACCGGCGGAAGCTGAACGGTCAGGCCCGTCGCGACGAGATGCCGGTGTGGGTGGTGTCGCCGTTGCGCAGGCTCGGCGCGCGCCGGTTCCGCCGCTCTAGCTGGGACGCCACTCCGAGTTCGCTCCGCACAGGAGCACGCAGGGCAGCTCAGTCGTCACGTCGCCCCTGAGGAACGACGCGAACGCCGCCGCGCCCGCCGGTTCGACCGCGATCCGGAACTCCTCCCAGAGACGGTCGCGGGCGGCGAGGATCTCCTCGTCGGTGACCAGCTTCGAGGAAACGTTGTTGCGCTGGAGGATTTCCAGCGACAACGAGCCCGCGCGGGTGGCGCCCAGGGCGTCGGCGGCGATCGAGTTCACGACGGAGTCCACGGGCTCGCCGGCCGCCAGCGCGTTGTACATGGCGCAGCAGTTCTCGGGTTCCACGGCGACGATGTGCCGGCCGCCGGATGCCAGCGCCGCGCCCGCCACGAGACCGCCTCCGCCCACGGCCACGAAGATCGTGTCGACGTCCGGGGCGTCCTCGACGATCTCCTGCGTGACCGTGGCCTGGCCCTCGATGACGGGCAGGGCGTTGTAGGCCTCGATGTAGGGCAGGTCGAGCTCGCGGGCGGCCGTCGCGGCCTCGGCGTAGGTGGCGCCGTGCCGGATCAGCTTGGCGCCCAACGCTTCGATGCGCCGCGTCTTCGTCTCGGGGGCCGTCACCGGGACGAAGACGGTGGCGTGCGCGCCCAGCAGCTGGGCGGCCTGGGCCACCGCGATGCCGTGGTTGCCGCCGGACGCCGTGACGACCTCGGAGGCGTTCAGCGACAGCAGGGTGTTGACGGCGCCGCGGAGCTTGAAGGAGCCGGTGAGCTGCAGGTGCTCCAGCTTGAGCACGAGCGGGCGGCCGTCCACTGCGACGCGCATGATCGGGGTGCGGCGGACGTACTGCGACAACGTTCTCATGACACCAGCTTCCACAAGAACTGGACGAGAGTCACGATGCCCAGCAGGAAACACACCAGGAAGAACGTGCCGCCCGCCATCACGATCAGGCAGGCGCCCCAGGACGTCTCCTCGTTCGGGGTGGTGTCGAGCTCGTGCTGGATCTCCAGCCGCGCCTCGGAGTAGAGGGCAGCGAGGCGCGTGCGGGCCGTCTCGGTCGGGGCCTCGTCGACGCGGCCCTGCCAGGAGAGCGCGACCAGGCGGGCCTCGGCACGGCGGTAGGCGCGTTCGAACGCCTCCAGCTCGGCCGGGTCGCGGTCCTCCGCGAGGTACGTCCACCGGCCGGCCTGCGCGGGCTGGCCGAGGACCCGGTAGACCTCGCCCAGGCGTTCGCGGAGGTCGAGCCGCCGCGGGTAGGTGCCGACGAGCCCGGCGATGCGTTGACGTGCGCGAAGCACGCTGGCGAGGTCGCCTCGTCGCATCTCCTCGGCCGCTTTGTGGAGCGTCAGCTCTACCGGCATGAAGATTAGTTTTGCAGGTAGGGCTAGCGTTGACCCGTGTTCGGCCTATCGCTGCTGGTCTCCGGCCTCGCCTGGTGGCTGGGTCTGTACCTGCTCGCCCGCGACCCCCGCAAGCCGCTGCTGTGGTGGGCCGGCGCGGGCATGATCGGCTATTCGGCCGCCGTCGTCGTGCCACATCCCGTGGTCATCGGGGTGCCGGCGCTCGCCTGGACGGGTGCGATCGTGTTGCTCGCCCGCCCCGAGTTGATCAGGTGGTGGCTCGCGGCGGTCCTGCCGTTCTTCGCCGCCTCGTTCTTCGTCCCATGGGTCGTATTGCTTCCTTTGGCCACAGTCACGGTCCTAGCCATAAGAAAACGTGCTTACTTTTCACTCGTTGGGGTGATGTTCGGGCTGTCGGCGGGCGCCTTCCTGCTGGGTCTGCTGCCCGACGCCATCACGCTGCCGTCGCTCGGCATCGATGTCGTGGTGTTCGGCGTGCTGGTCGCCGTCACCGACGCCGTGGAGGAGGGCGAGGCGATCCGCGCGGACATGCTGCGTTCGCTGGTGATCGCGGGCTTCACGGCGGTGCTGTTCGGGTCGCAGGTGATCTTCTTCGGCGGTCCGGACCTGCTCGTGTTCACGACCGTGGCGGCCGCGATCGCCGTCCAGGTGCTCGCGAACCCGCTGGCGTCGGTGGTCGACCGCCTCGCCGTGCCGGCCGTCGCCGCCGAACGTGCCTCGTTGCGCGAGGCCGCCGAGTCGTTGCCCAAGCGGCTGCCGCTGGTCACCGAGGACGAGGCGGAGTTCGCCAAGCTCACCCGCAAGGCGTTGAGCCATTACGGCGATCTCGGAAAGCTCGTCGCGAGCCCGTTGATCGCGTTGACCGACGACGGACCGCCGTTGGACCGGGCCGCGCAACTCAAAAGCATGCTGCTCGCGAGCATTCAACGCCTCAAGCCCGTCGACGGCGATTTCGGCACCAGCGACGAATGGCGTTACTACAACGCCGTGTACTTCTACTACGTCAAGGGAATCAGGCCGTACTCGGTCCGGACCAAGCGCGAGGACCTCGACGCCGAGGATCGCCGCGCCCTGCAGTGGTTCGTGACGCAGGTGCCCGAGCGCACCCTCCACAACTGGCAGAACGCCGCCGCACGCCTGGTCGCGGCGGACCTGATGGCAGGAGTTGGCAGCGCATAGCGTGGCTTTGGCAGCGTTCGGGCGGCCACTGTCGGGCCATGTTGAAATTCGCCTTGAAACTCGACGGTGTCGCTTCCTTCGCCCTCGGCCTGTTGACGCTCCTGATCCGCCCGGAAGTCGGAATGCCGGTGGGCTGGCAGATCGGACTCGGCACTTTCTGCGTGGTCTACGGAATCGGCGTGTTCGCGTTGGGAACCCGCGCTGTTCCGGACCGCCGGATCGTTCTCCTGGTCATCATCGGAAACGCGGTGTGGGCGCTCGACAGCGTTCTCACCGCCGAGCTGAAGTGGTTCCCGCTCACCGACGTGGGCGTCGCGCTGGTGCTCGCCCAGGGCCTCGCGGTCCTCGGGTTCGCCGTGCTCCAGTTCGTCGGCCTCAGGCGCGCTGCGTCTGATCCTTCAGGGTCCGCGAACGCCCCCGGAACTCAGCCACGATCTCGGTCCCACGCCTGACCGTGATGTCGTAGATGCCGCTGCGGCCGAACCGGGTCCGTTCCACCGCCTCCGCCACCAGCTCGTCGCCCTCGTGCACGGGCCGGATGAAGTCGATCTCGGCCGTGGCGGCGACGGTGACGGACCCGGCCCTGTTGCAGGCGCAGGCGAACGCCGTGTCCGCGAGCAGGAAGAGGTACCCGCCGTGCGCGATGCCGTGGCCGTTGATCATGTTCTCCGCGACCGTCATCCGCAGCAGCGCGTAGCCGTCGCGCAGCTCGATCGGAGCTATGCCGAGCCCGGTCGAGGCCTTGTCCGCGGCCAACATCTCAGCAGGACCATTCATTCGTGGCAGCGTAATCACCCTGGCGGTGGTGTCACGCAGCGTTCGGGTCGCCTTACTGTCCGAATGCATGATCGTTCAACATCGGAGGTGGTCACGATGGGTGGTTGTTCTTGCTGCGGCGGGTGCACGGGTCCGGGCTGCGGATGCTGCAGCTCCTGCTGAGCGCCTTGATGAAGTGAAGAAGGCCGTTGCGGGGACCTCGGTTCCCGCAACGGCCTTCGTTCGCTAGGCGTCCCGGACGTCCGTTCCGTGCTCCGCGAACGCCTTGAAGTCCTGCATGTGCACCAACGACTGCTTGCGGAACGAGCCGGGCATCAACGCCCCGACCAGCCGCATCATCAGCCCGCTGAACCGGTACTCGCTCTCCTGCTCCCAGTGCGTCGTCTCCGGCCCGGCCTCGGTGAACCGGTCGCGCGTGGCGCTCCACATGCCCTTGCCGACGATCTCGCGCTCGAAGTGCACGACGGTGCCCGCGGGGATGTCGTGCAGGTCCTGCGGGTCGCGCCGGGTGATGGTCTCGGTGGCCTCGAACTCCTGGCCGCCCATGTTCAGCACGACCCGTGACACGGTGCCGACCTCGCCGTGCACACCGCTCGTCGGTTCGTGCACGACCAGACCCCGCAACCACTGGGGCATGGTCGCGGGGTCGGCGATGAGCTGGACGACCTTCTCGCGCGGCAGGGCGATCTCGATCGAGACGGTGTACTTCATGGCCGGACAGACTACTTCGCGTCGTGCCTGATCAGCCGGTGTACGTCTTGAAGAGGTTCGTGAACTCCCAGTTGGCCTGCGAGATCCCGCTGCAGGTCGGCGACACGCCGCCGCCGGGGCAGCCCTTGTCCCTGCCCGCGGACCAGAACGCGACACGACCGACGTGGTTGGCCTTCGCGTAGGCGAGGACCTTGCGTGCGTCGTCCTGCGTCGTCGTCGGGCCCGTGTCGTTGCGTCCGATCATCGGCGTGAGACCCAGCAGCGCCTTCAACTGCGCGTCGGTCTTCGTCGGCCAGATGGCGCGCATCTGCCCGAGGGTGGCGTTGGAGGCGGCGACCATCGCGTCGCCCCAGTTGCCCGTGTAGCCGAAGTTCATCAGCATCGGGTTCACCAGGACGGTGACGCCCTTCGCGGCCGCGTCCTTCAGCACGTCGACCGAGTACGGGTCCATGCCGTAGTCCTGGCCCTGGATGCGCATCGTGTAGCTGACGGTGGTCTTGCGGACGTCCTGGAGCCTCTTCAGCGCCGCGTTGACCGTGGCCTGGGGGATCGTGGCCTCTACGTCCACGTCGATGCTGTTGGAGCCCACGGCGTCGAGCACCTTCACGTAGGCGTTGTACAGCGCGTCGACGGACGTGCAGACGTGTTCGAGGTACGGGCCCATGGCGCCGCCCGTCGCGACGATGACGCTGCCGCCTGCGGCCTTCAACGCCCGTGCGTCGTTCACGATGCGGCTGTCGTTCAACGGCACGGTGCCGCCCCACGCCGGGTCGCAGCCTGCGGAGGAGCCCAGCGCGAACGCGAGCGTGAAGTGCTTCTGGCCGGTCGCGTTGGCCACGTCCATCAGGGACGGCGACGGCATCGTGATGTCGATGTACGGGGCGACGAGCGCGCTACCGGGCGTCGGCGGCACATCGGAACCCGTGGTGGTGGTCGGGCCGCCCGTCGTGGTCGTCGTCGTGGTGGTGGTCGTCGTGGTGCCACCGCCACCGCCGCACGGAACGCCGTTGAGCTTGCAGTTCGTGGGCAACGCGGAGCCGCTCACCAGGAAACCGAAGCTGGTCGACGCGCCCGCGCCGACGTTGCCGTTGTACTCGCGGTTCGTGAACGTGTGGTGGTTGCCGCTGCTGGTCGCCGTGGCGTCCCAGAACGAGCCGAGCGTCGCGCCGACGAGGTCGAACTCCAGCTTCCAGCCGGTCAGCGCGGTCGACCCGGCGCTGATCGTGAACTTGCCCTGGTAGCCGGAGCCCCAGGAGGAGTCCTGGCTGAACGCGGCGGACTCGCCGGCGGCCGAGGCGGTGGGAGCGATGGCGACGAGTCCGGCCACCAGTGCGGTGGCGGCCCCGGCGGCGAAAACGGCAAAGCGAGCCATCAGAAGGTGTCCTTCCGGCAGGGGAGGAAGGGAGTGGTGCAGGACCACGGGGCGCGTCGCGGTCCTGCACCACGTACAGGGAGGCGCCCGCACGTTCAGCGCCTGCTCAATCACGGTAAGTGGCCTAGACCATAGCGTCAATGGGTCTAGACCTCTCTTGTCCGCTGGACAGTGGAACAATTCAGCGGGTGCGTGGAGCAACTGGAATCGGATCGCTGCCCGGAACCGACATCGACGAGGCGGCGCGCGTCGTCGTCGGCGAGCTGCCGGAGCTGCCGCACGTGCCGGAGCTGCCTGGCCGGGGCGTCGGCGCGGACATGATCGGCCGCACCGCCGGCCTGCTCGTCGACCTCGCGATCGAGGTCATCACCTCCGGTTATCGCGTGAACCCGCGCGCCGGCCGTGACCACCGGCGTGCCGTCGACCTGCTGCGCGGCGACCTCGACGCGTTCGACGAGGCGTTGGAACGTGCGGGCGCGCAGCCGGACACGGTCAAGGTGCAGGCCGTCGGGCCGTGGACGCTCATGTCGAACATCGAACTGATGCGCGGCCATCGGGTGCTCACGGACCGCGGGGCCGTCAAGGAGTTCTCCGAGTCGCTCGCCGAGGGCCTGAAGCAGCATGCTGCCGAGGTCGCCAAGCGCACCAGGGCGAAGGTCGTCGTGCAGCTCGACGAACCGGGCCTGCCCGCCGTGCTCCAGGGCCTCCTGCCGACGCCGTCGAAGCTCGGCACCGTGCCTGCGGTGCCGGGGCCGGACGCCCGTGCGGTCCTTGCGACGGTCATCGAGGCGTTGGCCGACCACGAGGTGATGGTGCATTGCTGCGCGCCGCACCCGCCGTTGACGTTGCTGCGCGAGGCGGGCGCGACGGCGATCGCGTTCGACGCGACGTTGATCAAGGGTGCAGAGGCCCTGGACGAGATCGGCGAGACCTGGGAGGCGGGCACGACGCTCGCGCTCGGCCTGGTCCCGAGCCTCGACCCCGGCACGCCGGTGACGTTGAAGGACGTTGGGCAGCGGGCGTTCACCCTGGTCGACCGCCTCGGCTTCCCGCGCTCGATCCTCGCCGAGAAGGCGCTGCCCACTCCGACGTGCGGTCTAGCGGGTGCGACGTCCACTTGGGTCAAACGCGCCCTGTCGCTGACCCGTGACCTCTCCTCGTCGTTTTTGGAGCCGCCCGAGGGCTGGTGATGTCCGGTTTGGGCGGCTAGTCTGCTGCGAACTATTAGGAAACTTTCTTAACCGAAGGCCCATCGCCGGGGCCTGGATCGGGAGTTCCTCACCATGCGCATCAGACGTGCGGCCCTCGTGGCCGCAGTGCTCACCGGCGTGATCGTCACGCCCGCACAGGCCGAAACGGCAGCCGGGCACATCCGGCTGGACCAGATCGGGTTCGGCAACTCCGAGCAGAAGCACGCCTACGTGCTCGGCGGCGCCGCGAACACGAAGTTCTCCGTCGTGGACAGCCGCGGCCGGACCGTGCTCACCGGCAAGACCGGTGCCTCCACGGGGTCGTGGAGCGACAAGTACACCTCGGTGCACCCGATCGACTTCTCCGCGCTGAAGAAGTCGGGCACGTACCGGATCAAGGTCGGGTCCGCGACGTCGACGGAGTTCAAGGTCGACTCGCTGAAGAAGCTGTTCTCGCCGGTCGCGCACAACACCGTCGAGTTCTTCCAGGCGCAGCGCGACGGCGCCGACGTCATCCCGGGCCGCCTCGGCCGCAAGCCCGCGCACCTCACCGACCGCGAGGCCCTGGTCTACGAGGCGCCGGTGTTCGCGGGCGAGGGCGGCGACCAGATCGCGGCGCCGCTGAAGCCCACCGGTGCGAAGGTCGACCTCGAAGGCGGCTGGTTCGACGCCGGTGACTTCGTGAAGTTCACGCACGCCTCGTCGTACTCGACCGCGTCGATGCTGCTGGCGTTGCGCAACAAGCACGACGACGCGCTGTACGACGAGGCCCGGTTCGGCCTCAAGTGGCTCGACAAGGCGTTCGACGAGAAGACCGGCACGCTGTACGCGCAGGTCGGCATCGGCACCGGCTCCGAGGAGTTCGGCTTCGTCGGCGACCACGACGTGTGGCGCCTGCCGGAGGCCGACGACAAGCTGAACGTGAAGCCGGGCGACAGCGAGTACTACATCAAGCACCGCCCGGTGTTCCGCGCGAACGTCGCCGGCGAGAAGATCAGCCCGAACCTGGTCGGCCGCGTGTCGGGCTCGTTCGCGCTGGCCGCGCAGATCGAAGCGCGCAAGAACCCGCGGCTCGCCAAGGCGTACCTGGACAAGGCGGCGCAGCTGTTCGCGCTGGCCAAGACCGAGAACGTCGGCGAGCTCGTGACAGCGTTCCCGCACGCGTACTACCCGGAAGAGTCGTGGACCGACGACCTGGAGTTCGGTGCCACGCAGCTCGCGCTGGCCGCGAAGGCGTTGAACGACAAGCGTTACGGCCAGTTCGCCCGTGCCGCGACGCACTGGGCCAAGGAGTTCCTGGCGACGGCTGACCCCGACACCCTGAACGTCTACAACATCTCCGCACTGGGCCACGCCGACCTCGCGCCGTTGCTGAAGAAGGGCATCCCGGGCGCCGAGGTGACCGAGAAGCAGATCGTCGGTGACATCCAGCGGCAGCTGAAGAAGGGCGCGGACGCCGCCCAGACGTCCCCGTTCCGCACCGCGGCCAACGTCGAGACCTGGGACGTCGGCTCGCGCACGTTCGGGTACATCACCACCGCGGCGCTGTACCAGAAGCTCACCGGCTCGAAGGAGTACCAGACCTTCGGCACGCAGCAGCGCGGCTTCGCCCTCGGCACCAACGCGTGGGGCACGTCCCTGATCGTCGGCGTCGGCGCGAAGTTCCCGGAGTGCCCGCACCACCAGGCCGCGAACCTGTCGGGCTCCCCGAACGGCGGCAAGAAGGTGCTGGTCGGCGCCGTCATCAACGGCCCGAACGACGCCTCGCTGTTCGGCGACCTCGGCGAGATGCCGCCGGGTTCCGTCGACTGCACCAAGCCCTACACGCTGGAGTTCAACTCCGCGAAGTCCGTGTTCGCCGACGACCTGCGCTCGTGGCCGAGCTCCGAACCGGCCATCGACTTCACGGCCACCGGCGTCCTCGGCTTCTCGCTGATCGCCACCTCCTGAGTGGCGCCGGCGCGAGCCCGGGTGTCCAATTCGGACTTGTGCTCAGGCTCGCGCTGGTTCTCGTCCTGCTCATGTCCGGCACGGCGCATGCCTTGCCGTCGAACGTGCTCTGCCGCGTACCCGGCGTGGGGGCCATTCAGCAACCGGCCGAAGGCGCATTCCGACAGGCCAGTGTCACGTGCAAGGGCCGCTTGGCCGCGCTTGCCGAAGTCAAGGGCGTAG
>NZ_JBHXLO010000028.1:0-34720 GCF_042721395.1 Lentzea sp. NPDC058450 | reverse complement strand
GGGGCTCTGCGGCGCCCCGGGGGCGCTCCCGGGGAACTTATGCGGCGCGGCCCACGCCGTCGGTCTTTCCCGGGGCGTGAGCGACAAGGTGATGCTCGCCGGCTTCGAGGCCGGGTGGGTGGAGTCGCACATGAACAACCTGGCGTGCGGCGACGCCGACTCCCTGGGCGTGTTCCAGCAGCGGCCCTCGATGGGGTGGGGCACGCCGGAGCAGATCATGAACGTTTCCTATGCGGCTTCGCGGTTCTTCGAGCTCGCGGTGAAGATGGATCGCGCTCATTTGTCGCCGGGGTTGCTGGCTGATGCGGTGCAGCGGTCCTGCTGCCCGGAGCGCTACGACCAGGCCTTCGGGCGGGCTTCGGCGATGCTGCGGCAGGCCTGGCAGGGCGGGCCCGAGGTGGTCGGCGGGGTCGTGCACGTGGTGCAGGACGGCGACGTGTGGGCCGACGGGGTGCGGCTGAGCACGTCGCAGGACTTCGTGGGACGGCCTTCGGTGGCGGGTGCCGCGGTCTACGCGCGGACGGCTCGGGGCGAGGTTCGGGCGTTGGTGGGCGGGGGCTCGCGGGTGGTGGCCTCGGGTGTGGCTGGGGACCCGGAGGCGGTGCTGCGTCCTGATGGGACGGTCGAGCTGTTCGCGATCTTGGCGGACGGCAGCGTCGCGACACTGTCAGACCTGCCTGCGATGATTGGGATGGGGGCCGAATCCCCCCAGGGGGCCCGCCAGTCCGTATCGATTCCGCTCAGCCCGGCCGGGTTCGCGACCGGCAAGCCATCTGCAATCGTGCAGGCCGACGGCTCGGTGGCCCTCTACGTCCGCTCCGGCGACAAGCTCATGGCGAGCGCCGCAGGCACCTGGCGCGAGCTCGCCACCGGCCTCGAAGCCTCCCCGGAAGCCGTCCTCCGTCCAGACGGGACGGTCGCCGTCCACGCGCTCAAGAACGGCCGCCTCCACCGCCTGGGCGCCACCTGGGAACCGTTGGGGGAGGGCCGTTTCATCGACACCGTCTCCGCCCAGCCCGACGGCACGATCTACGCGAGGACCGCCGAGGGCAAGGTCGTCAAAGCCGGTTGAACGGCTCCGCGTACCGGAACGCTCCCGGAGCCACGTCCCCGAACAACCGGGCCTGGAAGTGCGGCGCCCAGGCGGGGTCCGGCGGCGTGATCCCGAATTCCGACGCCAGCCGGAACCCGAACCGCGTGTAGTACCCGGGATCCCCCAACAGGATGACCGCGAGCTCGCCCCGAGCCTCGGCGGCACCCAGCACCGCGTGCATCAACGCCGACCCGATCCCGGCCCGCTGGTGCGACGGGTGCACGGCGATCGGCCCGAGCCCCAGCGCCGGCTGATCGCCCACGTACCCGCGCGAGCACACGACGTGCCCCAGCACCGAGTCCTCCACCAGCGAGAACTCCGGCAGCCAGCCAGGATCGTCCCGGAGCCAGTCGATCAGCGGAGCCTCGGGCCCGTCGGAGAAGGCCAGGTTGGTCACGGAACGAATCGCGGAGATGTCTGCGGGCGTCTCCCGCCGGATCAGCATGACCCCGAACTGTGGCCAACCGGGCCACCGTGCGCCACTCAGTTTCCCGCCCCATAATCCGCACCGTGGTCGTGAGACAGACCGTTGTGGTGTGTGTACTTGCCGTGCTGGCTTATCTCGTCGTGTGGTGGGCAACGACAGAAGACGAAGAACCCAAACAGGCCACCCAGGCGTTCCTCACCGACTACTCGAAGGCCGAGAAGGGCACCTGCGTGCAGTTCGCCGGCCCCGGCGAGAACGACCAGGGCCTGACCGTCATCGACTGCGCGCAGAACAAGGCCGCGCTCAAGGTCGGCACGGTCCTCACCGACACCAGCGGCAAGTGCCCCCGCGGCGACTACAAGGTGCTTCGGGACACGAGGCACAACGCCGCGCTGTGTCTGTTGCCCAACGCGACCAAGGGCGACTGCTTCGAGCTGGACACCGATGACCTGCAACGGTCCGTGGTGTCCAAGTTCGACTGCGCGGCGCCACGCGCGAACGTGCAGGTCGTCGACCTAACAAAACAAAGTTGTCCCGAAGAGGCCGAACTCGGTGTTCCCTATGAGGAGATGACGCTCTGCCTGAGGAGGGTGCGTTGATCGTCTTCGAGGGTCCGGCCGAGTTCGACGCCTGGCTGCACGAGAACGGCGCGAACGAGACCGAGCTGTGGCTCAAGTACGCCAAGAAGGGTTCAGGCGTGCGAACGATCACCTACGACGAGGCGCTCGACGTCGCCTTGTGCCACGGGTGGATCGATGGCCTCGTACGGTCCGTGGACGAGTCCTACTACTCGCAGCGTTGGACGCCACGCAAGGCGCGCAGCAAGTGGTCCAAGCGCAACTGCGGCAAGGTCGAGGAGCTGATCGCGCAGGGCAAGATGCTGCCCGCCGGTCTCAAGGAGATCGAACGCGCCAAAGCGGACGGACGCTGGGACGCGGCCTACGCGGGACCGGCGACCATCGAGGTGCCGGACGACCTGACCGCCGCTCTCCAGGCCAACCCCGAGGCCGCCGAGGCGTTCAAGGGACTGAACAGTCAGAACAGGTACGCCGTGCTGCTGCGCATCCACGACGCGAAGAGGCCGGAGACACGGCAAAAACGCATCACTCAGTTCGTTGAAATGCTGGCGGAGGGCCGAAAGCTCTACCCTTAGGAATCATGAAGTGGTTCCGCCGCCGCAAAGCCGAAGACGTCGTCCCGGCGCACCTGCCCAACGCCGAGGAAGCCGCACGGCGCTTCTGGGAGCGGTGGTTCGAGCTGGTGCCGGTGGTCAGCGCGGCGCTCGGCGACGGCGAACCGCACCGCGTCGAGGACGAGCTGAACGACCTCGTCCGCGCCCTGCACCCCGATCTGATGTTCTCCCTCGAACAGGGCCACCTGGCGATGTACGCGCTGGTGGTCACCGGTCAGGAGGACCCGCGGCTGCGCCCGTACACCGACGCGTGGATCGCCGCCGCGCCGCCGTCGGACATGGTGTGGGAGTTCCACGACTCCGTGCCGCCGGTGCCGGACCCGACCGAGGTGATCATCAACCTCGGCCAGGTGCGGATGCGGCTCGGCGACTACCGCGTCGTGGCCCAGGTGGACGGTGACGTCGTCGACGTCGCGGTCTACCACCCGGCGCTCGCGGGCCTGACCGACCAGCAGCGGCAGACCATGACGTTCCTGCCCTTGGACGTCACTCTCGGCGAGCGGCTGGCGGGGGAACGGCTGCGGCGCGTGGAGACCGCCGAACTGGAGCCGCAGGGCACGATCAGCCTCGTCGAGCTGCGGACCCTGGTGCGCGAACTCGCCGGGAAAGCCGAGCTCTGAGAACTGTCAGACCTGCTCACTAAGCTGTGGGACGTGAGCAGCGAGAGCCTTGAAGACGTCCCCGCCGAGGTGCGCGAGCAGCACGCCGTGCTCGCGGAAGAGGTGCGTTCGCACCAGTTCCGCTACTACGTGCTGGACGACCCGATCGTCACCGATGGTGAGTTCGACGGGTTGCTGAAGCGGCTCGAGGCGATGGAGGCCGAGCACCCCGGCCTCGCGACGCCCGAGTCGCCGACGCAGCTCGTCGGCGGCACGTTCTCGACCGAGTTCAAGGCGGTCGACCACCTGGAGCGCATGCTCAGCCTCGACAACGTCTTCGCGCAGGACGAGCTGACGGCGTGGTTCGAGCGCGTCGGCAAGGAGCTCGGCGAGGGCACGCACTTCCTGTGCGAGCTGAAGATCGACGGCCTCGCGATCAACCTGCTCTACGAGAAGGGCAAGCTCACGCGGGCCCTGACACGGGGCGACGGCCGCACCGGTGAGGACGTGACGCTGAACGTCCGCACCATCAAGGACGTCCCCGTGGTGCTCGATGGGTCCGCCGAGCACCCGGTGCCGGACCTGGTGGAGGTGCGCGGCGAGATCTTCTTCGCGGTGGAGGACTTCCTGGCGCTCAACGCCTCGCTGGTCGAGCAGGGCAAACCGCCGTTCGCGAACCCGCGCAACACGGCGGCCGGCTCGCTGCGGCAGAAGGACCCGAAGATCACGGCGTCCAGAAAGCTCCGGATGATCTGCCACGGCATCGGCAAGACCGAGGGCTTCGAGGTCGCCAGTCAGTCGCTCGCGTACGAGGCGCTGAAGGCGTGGGGCCTGTCGACGTCACCGCACACCGAGGTGCTCACCGACCCGGTGGCCGTGCGCAGGAAGGTCGAGTACTGGGGCGAGCACCGGCACGACGCGGTGCACGAGATCGACGGCCTGGTGATCAAGGTCGACGAGGTGTCGCTGCAACGGCGGCTGGGCACGACGTCGCGGGCCCCGAGGTGGGCCATCGCGTACAAGTACCCGCCGGAGGAGGCCACGACGACGCTCCTCGACATCCAGGTCCAGGTGGGCCGCACGGGCCGGGTGACGCCGTTCGCCGTCATGGAACCGGTGAAGGTGGCCGGGTCGACGGTCGCGCGCGCCACCCTGCACAACGGGTCCGAGGTGAAGCGCAAGGGCGTGCTGATCGGCGATCGCATCGTCATCCGCAAGGCGGGCGACGTGATCCCCGAGGTGCTCGGCCCGGTGCTGGCGGCCCGTCCGGCGGACGCGCGCGAGTTCGAGATGCCGACGCGGTGCCCGGAGTGCAACTCGGTGCTGCGCCCCATGAAGGAGGGCGACGTCGACATCCGTTGCCCCAACGCCGAACGCTGCCCCGGCCAGCTGCGCGAACGTCTGGCGTACCTGGCCTCCCGCGCCGCGCTCGACATCGAGGTGCTCGGCTACGAGGCCGCCGCGGCGATCACCTCGTCCACGATCTACACCAACGAGGCCGACCTCTTCGACCTCGACGCGGACGCGTTGCGGCAGGTCGAGCGCTTCATGACGATCAAGGGCGAGCTGTCCGCGAACGCGCTGAAGCTGATCGACAACCTGGAGGAGGCGAAACAGCGTCCTCTGTGGAGGGTGCTGGTCGCGTTGTCCATCCGGCACGTGGGCCCGACGGCGGCCCGCGCGTTGGCCCAGGAGTTCGGCTCGATGGACGCGATCATCGAGGCCCCCGAGGAGGCGCTCGCGGGTGCCGAGGGCGTCGGGCAGACCATCGCCACGGCGGTGGTGGAGTGGCGGGAGACCGAGTGGCGCCAGGGCGTCGTCGAGCGCTGGCGGGCCGCGGGCGTGCGGATGGAGGACGAGCGCGACGAGTCCATCGTGCGCAACCTCGAAGGCCTGTCCATCGTGGTCACCGGCTCGCTGACGGAGTACTCGCGCGACTCGGCGAAGGAGTCGATCCTCGCCCGCGGCGGCAAGGCGGCGGGCTCGGTGTCGAAGAAAACCGCTTTCGTCGTCGTCGGCGACTCACCAGGATCCAAGTACGACAAGGCCGTCTCGCTGAAGGTGCCCGTGCTCGACGAAGCGGGCTTCCGCGTCCTGCTGGAGCAGGGCCCGGACGCGGCGAGGGACGTGGCCCTTCCGGTGGAAGAAGGTGCAGATGGCTGATCTGATCATTCGCCCGGCCGCGGAGGCCGACCTGCCCGCGATCGGCTCCGTGACGGTGGAGGCCTACCGCGCGGACGGTTTCGTGGGCGATCACGACGACTACGCCTCGGTCCTGGCCGACTCGGCGTCCCGGTTCCGGGACGCCGAGGTGCTCGTCGCCCAGGACGAGTCGGGTGCGGTCCTGGGCTCGGTGACGGTCGTGCGCCCCGGCACGCCGTACGCGGAGATCTCGCGGTCCGGCGAACTGGAGTTCCGCATGCTGTCGGTGTCCGCGGCCGCACGGGGCCGCGGCGTGGGCGAGGCCCTGGTGCGCGCCGTGATCGACAAGGCGCGCACGGCCGGCGCGACCCACGTCGTGCTGTCGTCGTCGGAGAAGATGCTGGCGGCGCACCGGTTGTACGAGCGGATGGGCTTCACGCGGTTACCGGAGCGCGACTGGTCACCCGTGCCGGGCCTGGAACTGAGGGCCTACGCGTACGTGCTGCCGCTCTGAGCAGCCGTCGAGCAACCCCGTTCGCACCCGCGCGTCCCCAGGGACGACGCCGCGGATGGGGGTTCGCGAATGAGACCAGTGGTCGTCCTGCTGACCGCCGCACTGCTGCTGGGCGCCTCGGCCGCACCGAGGCAGCTCGCCGCAGCCGACCTGCACGAGATCGAACGGCTGGCGCAGCGCTACTTCGAACGGAGGGCGGACAAGGTCACGAACGTCCCGTGGCAGCAGTGCTTCGGTGTGCCCACGACCGAGTCCTTCGCGGATCGGCTGCGCATCGACGAGGCCAAGCTGGAACGCCGGCGCGAACGGCAGAAGTCGCTCCCGCACGCCGGCTACTCCAGGGCCGAGGTCACGACGACGCTCAAGCGCGTCCAGGCAGACCCCGACGGCAGCGTCGTGATCCACCTCTACGAGCGCACCGACCTGCACTTCGAGAAGTCCACGACGTTCGACTACAGCAGCTACGGCATGCCGCACGTGCTGATCTTCACCCCGTCCGCCGCGGGCTGGGTGCTGGCCGCCTCGACCAGGGCACCGGGCGCGAAGTGCGGGATGCCGCCGGAAACGCAGTTCTGCGGGTACCTCTCAGAGCGATGAGACGATCCGCGCCCGCAGCTTGGGATCACCCGCCGCCTGCTCGTACAGCAGCTCCCGCAACACCTCGGGCGACAGGGCTCTCAGCGCGTCCTTGAGCTCCAGGTCCTCGGCGTCCGGTGGCGGCACCGTCTCGCCCCGGTCCAGCAGCACCAGCCCGACGGCCACGCAGTGCTTGCAGAAGAACCCCTCGGACCCGTGCGGGCAACTGCACGACCCGACCAGCAACGTCCCCGACCACGACAGTTCCACCACGTAGGCGACCTCGTCACCCCCGCGCACCCGAGCAGCGACGTGCCGGCTGTGCACCCGCAGGGACAGCACGGACTCCCGGTACGTGAGCCCGCGCCAGTACGACTTGGTACCCGCGCGGTGCAACAGCAGCTCGGTGGTGAGGGTCGTCGACACGGGGGTCATCCAACCGGGTGACCGCAGAAAGGATCAACATGATCGCGATCGGCCCACTGCGACCCGCCGACCGACCAGCGTGGCAAGAGCTCTTCGAGGGCTACAACACCTTCTACGAACGCACCCTGCCCGCGGAGATCTACGACCGGAAGTGGCAGGCGTTCCAGGAGGACGAAACCATTCACGCCCTATGCGCCCGCGACGACACCGGCCGGGTGGTCGGCATCGTCCACTTCCTCCAGCACTCCAGCACCACCACCGACGACGTCTGCTACCTGCAGGACCTCTTCACAGCCCCCGAGGCGCGCGGCCGGGGCGTCGGCAGCGCGCTCATCGGGGCAGTGGCGACCTGGGCGGAACAACAGGGCTGCTGCCGCGTCTACTGGCACACCAACGAGCGGAACAAGACCGCCCAACGGCTCTACGACCAGCTGGCGCAACGCATGCCGTTCATCACCTACCGCCAGGACCTCTAACGGGCCGTGGCCTCCAGGTCCAGCAACGTCACGGCGGCCCGGAAGTACTTGTTGGTGCCCAGATCCCGCACCGTCTTGATGTTGAACGCGGCCTTGAGCTTCTCGGCGTCGCCAGGACTGACGCCCTGCAACGCGTCCACAGGCGCGTCCAGGATCTCGGTCAGCGGCAGGTTCTCGTACGCCTTGTCGAGGAGCATGTCGAGGTTCACGGTGATGGCCATGATCTTCAAACCTCCAGCAGAAGTGGGGCGATCACGGCAGATTCTGGGGTCAGCCAGCAGATCCCGCAGAACGTGACGACCGCGCTCACGCTCCCGATGAGGCGGTCATGCACAAGCTCGGGGCTCACGACGTACCGCTTCGCAAGGTGTTCAGCAGCGACTACGACTTCTGGATCCCTGACTACCAGCGGCCCTACGCGTGGGAACCCGAGCAGGCGCGGCAACTGCTCGACGACCTCGTCGAGACCGTCGAACGGGACGACGACGAGCCCTACTTCCTGGGCTCGATGGTGCTCGTGAAGAGCGACGGCGAGCCGAAGTCCGAGGTGATCGACGGTCAGCAGCGCCTCACCACGCTCACGATCCTGCTCGCGATCGTGCGCGATCTCCCGTTGTCGGCGAAGACCCGCGAATCGCTCGACCGGATGATCGTGGAACCCGGCGACGAGCTGCACGACCTCGAAGCGAAGCCGCGGCTCGCGCTGCGGGAACGCGACCAGGCCTTCTTCCGCACGTACGTGCAGGAGCCAGGCCGCACCGAGGAACTGGTGTCGTTGAGCGACGACGCGGTGAAGACGGACGCGCAGAAGGCGGTTCGGGAGAACGCCAAGGCCCTGCGCGCCGTGCTGGTCCGCTGGGACGAGGAGGAACGGCGCCGCCTGGTGAAGCTGATCAGCGCCCGGACGTTCCTCGTCATGGTGAGCACGCCGGACCTGAACAGCGCGCATCGGATCTTCAGCGTCATGAACGCGCGAGGTCTCGATCTCTCGCCGGCCGACATCTTCAAGTCGAAGGTGATCGGGGCGCTGGACGACAGGTACGCCATGAAGTGGGAAGAGGCCGAGGTGCGGCTCGGCCGCAACGACTTCGCCGACCTGTTCCTGTACATCCGGATGATCTTCGCCAAGGACCGTGCCAAGCAGGACCTCATGACCGAGTTCCCGAGGCAGGTGCTGAACCAGTACCTCGGCGGTCGCGAGGCGGAGTTCGTCGACGACGTGCTGGTGCCCTACGCGGAGGCGTTCCAGAAGATCCGCGACTTCGGGTACGAGTCGTCGGTTCGGGCCGAGCAGGTCAACTCGTGGTTCCGGCGACTGGCCCAGACCGACAACCGCGACTGGCTGCCGCCCGCGTTGTGGGCGGTGCGCCACCACGGTCACGACCCCGTGTGGCTGGACCGGTTCCTCGGCAAGCTCGAACGGCTCGCCGCGAGCATGTTCCTCCGCCGCGTCTACACCACGCCGCGCGTGGTCCGGTACTCCACCCTGCTGCGGGAGCTCGCGGCCGGGCACGGGCTCGACTCCCCGGCGTTCGTGCTCGACGCGGACGAGCGCGCGGACACCGTCCGGCAGCTCGACGGCGCTCTCTACCTGGTCCAGAAGACGCGCCGGTACGTGCTGCTCCGGCTCGACGAGATGCTGGCGGGGGATCCCGGTGTCATCTACAAGTTCCCGGTGATCACGGTGGAGCACGTCCTGCCGCAGAACCCGAAGGACGACTCGGCCTGGCTGACCGACTTCACCGCGGAGGAACGCGGCACCTGGACCCACCGGCTCGCGAACCTCGTGCTGCTCAACAGGTGGAAGAACGCCGAGGTCGGCAACCGGGACTTCGTCGCGAAGAAGGAGAAGTACTTCACCAGCGGGAACGGCGTCTCGGTGTTCGCGCTGACCAGCCAGGTGATCGTGCAGCCGGAGTGGACGCCCGCCGTGCTGGAGACGCGGCAGAAGGACCTGCTGCGCACCCTGGCCGAAGGCTGGGACCTGTGATCAGCGCTTCCGCTTGACCGCCACCACGATCACCGCGGCGATCGCGATCAGCCCGGCCACACCCAGCGCCAGGTCACCCATCGCCAGAGCGTCGTCCTGAGCCATCACCAGGGCCAGTCGCATGCGTTCAACCTAACCCTTGGAGCAACACCGCGCCGAGGATTGTGTGGGACCGTATGAGGTGTGCTGCAAGCCTGTCTGAACGGCTCCCGCACAGCCGAGGAGCACCCGGCCCTGCCGCTCACCCCGGAGCGCCTGGCCGAGGACGCGGCCGACGTCGCCGCGCTGGGCGTCACGTCCGTGCACATCCACCCGAGAGACGTCATCGGCCTGCCGACCCTGGTGGGACCCGAGGTGGCCACCACGATCGCGACCGTCCGCGCCGCCGTGCCCGGCATCGAGATCAGCGTGTCCACCGACGTCCCGGGCAACCGCGGCACGCTGATCGCCAGCTGGGCACCCCTCGCGACGGGCCGGCCGGACATCGCCAGCGTGCGCCTGGACGACCCGGGCTGGCGCGACCTGGTGCAGGCCCTGCACCAGGTCAACGTCAAGGTCGAGCTCGTCGTGACCGCGCGGGCCCAGCTCGCCGACCTGCCGCCGGGCGTCAGCCGCGTCACCGTCACGGCGACCCGCGACACGGCCGAAAGCCTGCTGGCCCAGGTGGAACCGCTCGGCCTGCCGATCCTGCTGCACGGCAGGGACGACGAGGCCTGGAAGGTGCTCGACTACGCCGCACTGCTCGAACACCACGTGCGGATGGGGCTGGAGGACACGCTGCGCCTGCCCGACGGCCGACAGGCGCGCAACAACGCCGAACTGGTCGCGCTCGCGAGGAAACGGCAGCGGACGCGCGCTCCGAGCTGACCGCGTCACCCTGCCGGGCGGTGCTCCAACGGGCCTCTGTACGGATCACCCAGGACGTGGAGGCTCGCCGCGGTCACCACGGCCTGGAACCGCACGGAGCGCACCTCGTACCCGCCCGGCGCCGGACTGATCTCCAGGTTCGTCACCTCCCCGGGGAGGTCGGCGTCCCGCACGCCGCCGAAGACGACGTCTCGCACCGGCTCCTCCGTCGAGCGGTAGCGCACCGTCTCACCGTTCTCCTCGCGGGTGAACCGCCACGGCAGGAACACGGGGAACACGTCGGTCGCGTCGGCCCAGCCCTCCGCCATCGCGACCAGCTCCAGGACGAGGCTCCGCACGTACTCGGTCTCTCCCGCGAGGTCGTCGCGCAACGGCCCCAGAATCACCCGCACGATCTCCGCGGCGTACTCCTCGGGGTACCAGGTGAGGCTGAACATGCTGTGGTCGGCGTGCTCGCGGAGCACTTCGGCGACAGCGGGGTTCGTGGTGTGCTCGGCGATCCGCTCCAGCACCCAGGAGTAGACGCCGTGCGAGGCGTTCCAGATCTTGCCGTACCAGGTTCCGGCGCGGTCCACGAAGAAGTCGCGGGACATCGATGTCCCTTCCCTCGGCGGAGTGCCGGGCTAGTCGGGGAGGACGACCGCGACGATGCCCGCGAGGTGCGCCAGCCGGGCCACCTCGGCCGCGCGGAACATCGGGCCGCCGGGACGGCCCACGACGAGCACCCTGTCCGGCTTGCCGAGCGGCGTGGCGGCGAGTTCGGTGCCCAGCTCGCGCCAGGTCTCCGGGACCCACTCCTCCTCGCCGTCGAGCACGGTCGCGCGCTCCAGCGGGAACCACGGCACGTCGGCCATGCGGGTCTCCGGGGCCGCGGACGACGCGGTCAGGCGGTTGATGCCGGTGCCCTCGGGGCCGACGACGACGGCCCAGCCCGCGCGGATGATCTTCGGGACGCCCTCGGTGAAGATGCCCAGGCCCTTGTGCGGCGCGTCGGCGACCTCCTCGACGAGCTCGAGCTCGCGGTGGGTGTCGAGGATGCCCGCGTACGGGCGGACGGCGTCGACCTCCACGCCGTCGACGGACTCGGCCGCGGTGATCAGCGTGTCGGGCAGACGGCCGGAGGGGAGCTCCACCACGAGGTCGTCGATGGCGAGGCCGGAACCGCGTTCCACCACGTCCACGCTGAGTATGTCGGCCCCGATCTCGCCCAAAGCCGTTGCGACCGCGCCGAGGGTGCCGGGACGGTCCGGGAGCTGGACCCGGATCAGGAACGACAAGGTGAACGCCTCCATAGCTCGTGCGCGAGACCCCGCGTCTCGCGCCGTTGCCGGTCGGTGATTCTCGCAGACGCATCGTCAACGCATGACCTGCTGTCCGCGTTGCGAACCGGTTAAGTTGACGTGCCGCTCAACAGTAGAGGCGGTAACCCGTTCGAAGGCGCGCCTGACCAGCCCATAGACTCACGGGGTTCCCGATTCGAATCCCGACCCTACGGGGGTTGACAGGAGTGCCCAGCATCTCCCGCGACGAGGTCGCGCACCTGGCGAAGCTCGCCAGGCTGGCTGTGTCCGAGGACGAGCTCGACTTGTTCGCCGGCCAGCTCGACGTGATCCTCCAGTCGGTGGCTTCCGTTGGCGACATCGCCACGGCCGACATCCCGCCGACGTCGCACGCCGTTCCGCTGACCAACGTCTTCCGCGAGGACGTGGTCCGTCCGAGCCTCGGTCAGCAGCAGGCGCTCTCCGGCGCTCCTGAGGCCGAGGACGGCCGGTTCCGCGTGCCCCGCATCCTGGGTGAGGAAGCATGACCAACGACCTGATCCACGCCACCGCGGCCGAGCTCGCCGCGAAGATCCACAGCGGCGAGGTCTCGTCCGTCGAGGTCACGCAGGCCCACCTGGACCGCATCGCCGAGACCGACGGGAAGGTCCACGCCTTCCTGCACGTCGACACCGAGGGCGCGCTCGCGCAGGCCCGCAAGGTCGACGAGGCCGTCAAGGCAGGCGAGCAGGTGTCCCCGCTCGCCGGTGTGCCGTTGGCGCTCAAGGACGTCATGACGACCGAGGGCGTGCCCACGACGGTCGGTTCCAAGATCCTCGAAGGCTGGCTGCCGCCGTACGACGCGACGGTGACGCGCAAGCTCAAGGAAGCCGGCGTCGTCATCCTCGGCAAGACGAACATGGACGAGTTCGCCATGGGTTCGTCCACCGAGAACTCGGCGTACGGCCCCACGCACAACCCGTGGGACCTCGACCGGATCCCCGGTGGCTCCGGCGGTGGCTCGTCCGCCGCGCTCGCGGCGCTGCAGGCCCCGCTCGCGATCGGCACCGACACCGGTGGCTCGATCCGCCAGCCCGGCGCGGTCACCGGCACCGTCGGCGTGAAGCCGACCTACGGTGGCGTGTCGCGTTACGGCCTCGTTGCGTTCTCGTCGTCGTTGGACCAGGCCGGTCCGTGTGCCCGCACGGTGCTCGACGCCGCGCTGCTGCACGAGGTCATCGCGGGCTACGACCACATGGACTCCACGTCCATCAACACGCCCGTGCCCCCGGTCGTCGCCGCTGCCCGCGAGGGCCTGAACGGCGACCTGTCCGGCCTGCGCATCGGTGTCGTCACGCAGTTCAGCGGTGAGGGCTACCAGCAGGGCGTGGCGCGCAGCTTCGAAGCCGCCGTGTCGCAGCTCAAGGAGCTCGGCGCGGAGATCGCGGACGTGTCGTGCCCGAGCTTCGACTACGCGCTGCCCGCGTACTACCTCATCGCGCCGAGCGAGTGCTCGTCGAACCTCGCCCGGTTCGACGCCATGCGCTACGGCCTGCGCGTTGGCGACGACGGCACGCGCAGCACCGAGGAGGTCATGTCGCTGACCCGCGAGGCCGGCTTCGGCCCGGAGGTCAAGCGCCGCATCATGATCGGCACGTACGCGCTGTCGTCCGGCTACTACGACGCGTACTACGGCTCGGCCCAGAAGGTCCGCACGCTGATCACGCAGGACTTCGCGAAGGCGTTCGAGAAGTTCGACGTGCTCATCTCCCCGACCACGCCGACCACGGCGTTCAAGATCGGCGAGCGCGCGAACGACCCGATGGCCATGTACAAGGCCGACCTCTGCACCATCCCGGCGAACCTCGCGGGCACCCCGGCCATGAGCGTGCCGAGCGGTCTGTCCGATGAGGACGGTCTGCCGGTCGGCCTGCAGATCATGGCCCCGGCCCTGCAGGACCACCGCATGTACCGGGTGGCCGCCGCCTACGAGGCCGCGCGCGGCTCGTTCGGAGGGCCGTCGCTGTGAACATCAAGAAGGCACGGGGAATCCTCGGCCTCGCCGGTGCGGTAGCGGGAGCCGCGGGAGCGTTCTCCGGGTTCCGCAACGCCCGTGCGAAGAACGACAAGCTGGCACTGGCGAACGCGATCGCCAGCATCGTGGTGGCGCTCACCGGTGCGGCGCTGGCCGTTCGTGCTCTGCGGAAGGACGACTTGGCATGACCTCCCTGGTTGAGCTGATGGACTACGACGAGGTCGTCGAGAAGTACGACCCCGTCCTGGGCCTGGAAGTGCACGTCGAGCTGCACACCAACACGAAGATGTTCTGCGGCTGTGCCAACGAGTTCGGCGGCGAGCCGAACACGCACACCTGCCCGACGTGCCTCGGCCTGCCGGGCGCGCTGCCGGTGGTGAACGCCAAGGCCATCGAGTCCGCGATCCGCATCGGCCTCGCGCTGAACTGCGAGATCGCCGAGTGGTGCCGGTTCGCGCGGAAGAACTACTTCTACCCGGACATGCCGAAGAACTTCCAGACGTCGCAGTACGACGAGCCGATCGCGTTCAACGGCTGGCTCGACGTGACGCTGGACGACGGCGAGGTCATCCGCGTCGAGATCGAGCGCGCGCACATGGAGGAGGACACCGGCAAGTCGCTGCACGTCGGCGGTGCCACCGGTCGAATCCACGGCGCCGAGCACTCGTTGCTCGACTACAACCGCGCCGGCGTGCCGCTGATCGAGATCGTCACGAAGATGATCCCGGGCACCAAGGAACGCGCGCCCGAGGTCGCTCGTGCGTACGTCACGGCGTTGCGCGACCTGCTGAAGGCGCTCGACGTGTCCGACGTCCGCATGGACCAGGGCTCGCTGCGCTGCGACGCCAACGTCTCCCTGTCGCCGAAGACCACCGGTGCCCTCGGCACCCGCACGGAGACCAAGAACGTCAACTCGCTGCGCAGCGTCGAACGCGCCGTCCGCTTCGAGATGACGCGCCAGGCCGCGGTGCTGGAGTCGGGCGGCGAGGTCACCCAGGAGACCCGTCACTTCGACGAGTCCTCGGGCTCCACGTCCGCGGGCCGCAAGAAGGAGACGGCGGAGGACTACCGGTACTTCCCGGAGCCCGACCTGGTCCCGATCGCGCCGTCGCGCGAGTGGGTCGAGGAGCTGCGCCTGACGTTGCCCGAGCTCCCCTGGGAACGCCGCGCGCGCATCCAGAAGGACTGGAACCTCACCGACGAGGTCCTCCGCGACCTCGTCAACGCGGGCGCCCTCGACCTCATCGAGGCCACGGTCGTCGCCGGCGCCAAGCCGGACGAGGCCCGCTCCTGGTGGGTGTCGTACCTCGCGCAGCAGGCCAACACCCGCGGCGTCGAGCTGTCCGGCCTCGCGATCACGCCGGCCGCGGTCGCCAGGGTCATCGAGCTGGTGAACTCCGGCGCCCTGACCAACAAGCTCGCCCGCGAGGCCGTCAACGGCGTCCTCGAAGGCGAAGGCACGCCGGACGAGGTCGTGGAGAAGCGCGGCCTCAAGGTCGTCTCGGACGACTCGGCCCTCGAAAAGGCCGTCGACGAGGCCCTCGCCGCCCAGCCGGACGTCGCGCAGAAGATCCGCGACGGCAAGGTGCAGGCGGCCGGCGCCATCGTGGGCGCGGTCATGAAGGCCACCAAGGGCCAGGCGGACGCCGCACGAGTGCGCGAGATCGTGCTCGCCCGCTGCTCCTGAGGCACATCGAAAGGGGCGTGTCCGGGAAAACTCCCGGGCACGCCCCTTTCGCCGTCTCCAGAACCTTCAAGCCAGGTTCGGCAACCGCGGGAATGGCAAGTGGGTGGCCTTCGTGCACGCGGGCCGCACCCAGATACACATTCGCCATAAAAATCACAAAGGGTCACCTGTTAGTGCAGGTGAGCGTTGGTGATCTTAGGCTGTACGAGTGGACGTTAGCTAAATGAGACGTATGTGTGTAGCCGTGTGTGCGAGTCTCTCCCTGCAACTCATCTGGGGGGATGAGAAGTAATAGTCCAAACGAGGGGGGAAACCTCATGAGTGGCCAGCACGAAGGTTTGTTGTCAAACATCGTCGACAAGTTCAAGGACATGTTGGACGGGGACGACGACCGCAAGGAGAAGGCCCCGGAGCCGGAAGACCCGCCGCTGACTCCGCAGTGCTGCGGCATGCCTCCCGGGCACCCGTTGATCGGCGACCCGAAGCTGCTGACCGAGGGTCCGGTCGAGCACGACAAGGACTGCCCGAACCACCCGGACAACGCCTCGAAGCAGGAAGTCCTCAGCTAGGTCACGCTGTGCGCTGTCCTTCGGCCGGCCGCAGCGCCTGGTTGGAGGACAGCGCCATTCGGGGGCATGTGGTGTGATGATCACATGCCCGCTCGTGCCTTGAACACAGCGCGCGAGTTGTACCTGAAGGGATCGGCGGAGCAGGGCCAGTACCGGGTCCCCTCCGCGATTCGGCTCCTCAAACGTGCGCTCGTGCACGCCGACCGTGCACCCGACAGTCCCCAACGGACTGAGCTGCGGGTGCGGATCCTCTACAACCTCGGCCGATGCGTCGGCGAGGCCAGCGGGATGGACGCCGCCGTCGAACTCTTCGACGAGGCACGGCGCGATGTCTCCCGCATCACCGATCCGTGGATGTCGGCGCAGCTGTCGGGCAGCATCGACTACAGCCAGGGCGTTCTGATCATGCGCCGAGGGCAGCCGGAGAAGGCGGTCGCCTGGTACGGCCCGTTCATCGACTACGCCGAAGCGCTGATGCGCGACGAGCCGGAGCGGATCGACATCGAGCTCGCGCAACGGCTCGCTTCTTCCTTGATCGCCAGGGCATTCGCGAACGCCGCGATCCGTCGCACGGATCAGGCGGTGGTCGATCTCGAGCGCACCCTCGAACTCTCCCGCGAGCACGGTCTCGACGACCTGTACCCGTACGCGATCTACGCGCTGGCCAACACCTACAAGCAGAGCGGTGATCTCGCCGAAGCCCTGCGTCGCTACGAAGAGGCGGAGCGCCTCTTCCGAGCGAAGGAGTCGTACTCGCTGCTCTCGGGTGTTCAACTGGACCAGGCCGAAGCGCTCATCATGATCGGGCTGTTCGACGAGGCCGGCGTGCACCTCGACGAGGCGTTGCCGGTGATGCGCAGGGAGAAGCTCAAGCAGGGTGTCGCCGAGGTCGAGATGTTCCGCGCGTCGGCGGCGCTGCTGGACGAGCAGTTCGACCTCGCCCGCCGGATGGCCAAGGCCTCGATGCGCAAGCTGGAGAAGCGCGGCAGCACCTGGTGGATGATGGCCGCCCTGATCGAACTGTGGGCGCACGCCATGCAGGCCAAGCGAGTGACGAACGCGTTGGTGCAGAAGGCCCTCACCGTTTCGGGCCACCTGGAGGCGAACCACCTCCTCGACGAGGCCCGGCTGGCGAAGCTGCTCGCGGCCCGGCTGGAGATCCGCCGGCGACGGCTCGGCGCGGGAGAGGAACTGCTGCGGCAGCTGCCAGGTCCGCGCGCGGTCACTCCGATCGACCACCGCATGCAGCGCAGGCTGGTGCTCGCGGAACTCGGCCTGGCCAAGGGCAACCGTCGCGCGGCTTTGTTGCACGCCCGCAAGGGGTTGGAGGAGCTGGGGCAGGTTCGCGACCAGCTCGGCGGGCTCGAACTGGTGTCGGCCACCGCGGTGCACGGGCGTGAGCTGGGAGAGCTGGCCATCCGCCTGGCGCTGGAGAACAACGACGCCAGGCAGCTGTTCGTCTGGCTGGAACGCACACGTGCGCAGACCTACCGGTACGAACCGCTGGAGAGCGTGGAGAACGCCGAACTGGCCGAGCGGATCATCGAGGTGCGCGGGCTGGGTCGTGACCTGATGCGCGCGGGCCTCGACGGCAGGCCGACCGCGGAGCTGCGCGGGAAGTTGTCGAAGGCGCAGCGCGAAGCGAACAGGCTGGGCTGGAACGCCCAGCGCTGGGGCCGCCCGCGGCCGATGGCAGGGCTCACCGAGATCGTGGCCGGGCTGGGCGACCGGGCGATGGTCAGCTTCGTCGCCGCGTCCGGCGAGATGGTGGCCCTGGTGATCGCGGGCGGTCAGGTTCGCATGGTGCGGCTGGGTGACGCCTCCGAGGTGCTGGAGAGCGCGCGCAAGCTCCACTTCGATCTCAACGCGCTTGCGCCTGATCACCTGCCGCCGCCGTTGGTGCAGGTCATCGGCGCGTCCGCGCGCAAGCAGGCGGACGTGCTCGACTCGTTGCTGATCAAGCCGCTCAAGGCTTTCATCGGCGAACGGGAGCTGGTCGTGGTGCCGACCGGGTCGCTGTACGCGGTGCCCTGGGGTGTTCTGCCGAGCCTGCACGGCAGGCCTGTCGCCACGGCGCCGTCCGCGACCGCGTGGCTCGCGGCCGCCCAGCCCGGGAAGCCGAAGACCGACAAGGTGTTGTTGGTTCGGGGGCCCAGTTTGCAGTTCGCGGACGGCGAGTTGGATCGGCTGGCGGCTCACCACCGGCGGGCCACCGTGTTGTCCGGGGAGGACGCGACCGCGGCCGAGGTGCTGGCGCATCTGGACGGCGCTGATCTTGTGCACGTTGCGGCTCATGGGGAGCACGAGAACGAGAACGCGTTGTTCTCGCGGCTCGAGTTGGACGACGGGCCGTTGTTCGCGCACGAGTTGGGGCGGTTGAAGACGCCGCCCGCCCATGTCGTGCTGGCTGCCTGTTCGTTGGCGTTGAACCGGATTCGGCCTGGTGACGAGGCTCTGGGGTTTGCCGGGGCCATGTTGGCCGGGGGGACTCGGACGGTGGTGGCGGCCGCCAGCAAGGTCGGGGACGAGGCCAGTGCGGCGGCCATGGCGGACTACCACCGGGCGTTGGTGGCCGGGGCGGCGCCGGCTGTGGCGCTGGCCGAGGCGATGGCCAAGGATCCGTTCCGGCGGCCGTTTCTCTGTCTGGGGTCTGGCTAGGCCGTTCGGGTGGTAAAGAGCGTTCGGCGAACTGAACGCGCTGGTCAGTGGTGGGAAGAACGCCAGGTGTGCCCTGTGGTTGGTGAACTTTTCTCGCCTGACCTGGAGAGTCTGTGCCACTCTCGGGAGTGACCGAGGGGATGCAACGGCCCGCCTATCGGCTCTAGTCGATGCGCGGGCCGTTGTGCGAGAAAAGTCCGTATGCGACGAACTCTGCTCGCCGTGATCTTGGCGGCCGCCGCGGTGGTGGCGGCGCCGACGACAGCAACGGCGCAACCGTCCGGTTCAGATCGAGAGCCTGGCAACGGGCCCGAGCGCAACGAAGTCGCCACCTTGGACAGCGCTTTCCTGAGCGTCCAGGCGGCACAGGGGGAGAACAGGCCCGACAGATACCTGGGGTATCCGCGGAAGACGGCGCTCAGGACGTATCCGGAGAACGCGGCCGACAAGTCGATCAAGCTCGGACTTCAGCCGTACCACGCGCTCGCGCCGAAGCTGAACGCGTTGCAGCAGAAGAGCAACAGGGTGTCGGTGGAGGTCGTCGGGCAGTCGACGCTCGGCCGCGACCTGTACCTCGTCACCCTCACGGCGCCGGAGAGCCCGGCCGAGACCCGGCTCCAGGAGTTGTTCCGGGCCAATGTCGAAGAGGGTCGCAAGATTCCGGACAGCCTCTACAAGGCGCCGATCTGGATCAACAACAACATCCACGGTGACGAGTGGGAGGGCACGGACGGCGCGTTGCGCGTCATCGAGCACCTCGCCACGAGCAACGACAGGGAGACGAAGAACCTGTTGCAGCGCAGCAGGATCTACTTCAACCTCACGGCCAACCCGGACGGCAGGGTCGCCGGCACGCGCGCCAACAACGCCGGGTTCGACCTCAACCGCGACTTCGTCACGAGCTCCCAGCCCGAGAACCGGGCCATGCAGGAGATCGTGGAACGCACCCAGCCGTTGATGATGCTCGACGAGCACGGATACGTGGCGAACACGCTCATCGAGCCCACCACGCCGCCGCACGGCCAGAACTACGACTTCGACCTGTACATCAAGCACGGCTACGAGAACGGCCTCCAGATGGAGAAGGCCGTGCAGGCGCTCGGCCACCCCGAGGCCGCGAAGCCGGAGATCCCGTTCCGCGACTACCCCGTCGGCGAGTGGGACGGCTGGGCGCCCATCTACACCGCCCAGTACTCGATGTACCACGGCGCCGTGTCGTACACGATCGAGATCCCGATGCGCGTCAACCGCGCCGACTACGACGCCCTGCCCGCGCAGGAGCTCCAGCGCCGGTCGAAGATCAACACGGACGTCGTCGAGGCCACCATCAAGACGACGCTCGACTACGTGGACGACAACCGGAAGAGCCTCATCGCCAACCAGACCGAGATGTTCCGGCGCGGTGCGAACGGCGAGAAGCAGCGGTACATCCCGGACGGTTTCGTCCCGGGATTCGGACCGGAGGACCGCTTCGTCACGGAGTTCCCGCGCGCCTACGTGATCACGAACGACCGGTCCGCCGCGGCCACCGCACGGCTCGTGGACCAGCTGGTCCGGCACGACGTGCGCGTCGAACGGGCGGAGAAGCCGTTCACCCTCAACGGCAAGAAGTACGCCGCCGGGTCGTACGTCGTGGACATGCACCAGCCCAAGCGCGGTCTCGCGAACGTCATGCTGGAGCAGGGCGCGGACATCTCCGACAAGGCGCCGGTCATGTACGACATCTCCGGCTGGAGCCACCGGCTGCTGTGGGGCGCCTCGGTCGACGTGGTCAAGAGCGGCCAGTTCCGCTTCGACGGGAAGCCCGTCACGGCCGCCGCGCCGACCGGTGACGTCAGCGCCGCACCGGGCGCCGACCTCGCCATCACCCTCACCGACCAGAAGGACGTCAGCGCGGTCAACGACCTCCTCGGACGAGGCCTCGAACTCCGCCGCCAGGACGACGGCACGGTCGTCGTCCCCGGCAGGGACAGGTCTGCCGCCAAGGAGGTCGCCGACCGCTACGGCGTGCGCTTCGCGACCGCCAAGCCCGGCGGACAACCCCTGCAGCGCAAGACGATCGCGGCCGCCGTCAGCGCCGACGAGCTGCAGGTGCTGCGGGAGTCCGGGTTCGACGTCCGCACGATCTCCACGGCCGTGCTGAACGCGGGCTTCGACTGGTCGCGGATCGACGCGCTGTACGTGGGTTCCGGCCTGAGCTACGCGGGCCTCAACGCCACCGCCAAGGCCGCGCTGGACGACTTCCTCAAGCGCGGCGGTGTCGTCACGCGCGGCGCCACGGGCAGCAGGTTCAACGCCGACGCCAAGCTCCTCCAGGCGACGGCGACGGCCGGCTGGGAGGACGCCAACGGCGTGGTGAACGTCGTCAACGGCAACGGTCCGATCGGCGCCAACGCGCTGCCGCACTCGTTCGTCTACTCCCCGCAGTGGTTCACGAACCTCGGCACGGGCGTGACGGTCGAACAGCGCTACGGCAGCACGGTGATCGCTGCGGGCCACTGGCACGCACGAGACAACGGCACCGGCGGCCAGGACGCGGCAGCAGGTCAGGCCGCGGTCGTTTCCGGCACGGCGACGAACGGCGCACGAGTGGTCCTCTTCGGCACGGAACCGATGTTCCGCAACCACCCGAAGGGCCTGTACGCGCAGGTAGCGCGCGCTCTGTTCTGGAGCAGCACCCGCTAGGGCAAAGCGAAGGGCGGGGAGGCCCCGACGCCATCCCCGCCCTTCTTGCACATACCCCGCACCTGGGTGCCCAGCGTCACCCAGGCCTAAACCTCAGCGGCCCCAGGCGGCAGAAAACCGTGCGCCGACAGGTCGAACCAGTTGCCCTCGGGATCGATCGCCCGGTACTCGGCGAACGGTCGGTCGCCACCCCGCAGCGCCGGACGCGGCTCCAGCGTCTCCAGGTACGGCTCGACCGACTCCACCTGGAACCCGAAGTGGTTGAACCCGGTCGGCACGTCCCCGTCCAGCCGCTGCTGGATCAACGCCAGGTTGATGTACCCGTCGGTGACGAAGTGGCTGCCGTCGGGATCCGTGTGGAACAACGACATGCCGAACTTCGAGGTGTAGAAGTCGGCCATCTCCTTCGCGTCCTGCACGACGAACGCGATGTGCCGCAACCGGGGCCTGCTCATGACTTTCCCTTCGGGACCATGTTGTGGAACGCGGCGATCTCCCACCCGTCCGCGCGCCGCACGACGACGGCCTGCGCGTGGGTGGTGATGCCCGCCGGGGCGATGGAGGACGTGACGTGCACGACCGAGATCTCCGAGGTCAACGGCCTGACCAGGCTGATCTCGGCACTCAGCTTGGTGTCGCGGTACGGCCCCGCGAACAGCGCGGCGTGCCCGGCGGACACCGCCTGCCGCCCGAACAGTTCCTCACCGCGGACGTTCACGAAGTCGACGTCCGACGCGAACACCGACGCGAACGCCAGCGCGTCACCGTCGGCCCAGCCCTGCTCCATGCGCCGCCACAGCGCGTAGATCTCTTCGGTCATGAGTGGTTCGTCCTCAACGGCAGGCGCAGGCACTGGGCGTCCCACGCGGCGAGCGAGTAGTAGAGGCCGCCGTGACGGCGTTCGAGGTAGCAGACGACGTTCACGGGCCATCCGCTGTTGCGGAACATGTGCTCGTCCATCGGCGTCGGGCTGTCGCTCAACGGCCGGTTCCGCTCGCACTCGGGCCCGAGCCGGTGCCAGTCCGGGTGCAGGTGGATCGACCCGAGCACGTCCAGGTCCCGCGCGTCCGCCGCCCGCGTGATCGTCAGCAGGTCGGCGGGGTCGAGCCACCACGCCCGCACCGGGTTCTCGTACGCCGTCCCGAACCGCGGCACGATCGTCGACGAGAACTCCTCGCGCGCCGACGGATCCGTCAGGCGCGCGTTGCGGCCGAACGCCACCTCCGTGACCACGGCCTCAGCACCCTCGGAGCGGCCGAGCAGCACCGCGAAACACGGTCTCGGCTCGTCCTCGGTGATGAACGAGTATTCGGCGGACGCGGCCTCCAGAAACGTTTTCACTGCCCGATCCGAAAACAGCACCGCGTCGGTGCGCGTCGGGCGCTCGGCCAATTCCATCACGTGACCGAACGTATCGAGACCGCGCTGTCTCACGACAGATCGCGAAGGGTTTTTACCCTATTACATTGAGCGATAACATCAGTCGCATGCGTCTGGAAGTGCGGCACCTCGAACTGGTCGTGGCGATCGCCGACTGCGGCAGCCTGCGCAAGGCCGCCGCCCGGCTGCACCTCACCCAGCCTGCCGTGACGACGCAGCTCAAACGCATCGAGGACCACCTGGGAGGCGCCCTCTTCCTGCGCGCGGCGGACGGCGTCAGGCTCACCCCGACCGGTCAGGACTTCGTCCAGGAAGCGCGCTCGATGCTCACCCAGCTCGTCTCCCTGGAACGCGTAACGCGCCGTAACGCACAATCCGACAACGCTCCCACCAGGCTCGCGGGAATCCCCGCCTATCACTTCGGACTACTGGTCGGCGCGTTAAAGGACAACGTCACGAGTCGCACCATCAAGGAGACCGGCACGCTCACCGCGTTGCTCACGACCGGCGAACTCGACATCGCGGTGATGCGTCGATTTCCCGGTACTCCGCTCGCCCTTCCGCCGAACGTCGGACACCGGTTGCTCACCCGCGAACCGTTGTTCGCCGGCGTGCCGGACCACCACCCGCACGCCCACTCGAGCGAGATCGGGCTCGCGGCCCTCGCCGACGACAAGTGGGTCATGCCCGAGCCCGACGACAGCGGCATGAACGCCCACTTCGCCCGCGAGTGCGCGGCGGCGGGCTTCGAGCAGCGGATCGCGCACTTCAGCAGCGAGGCGCACGTCGCGCTGACGTTGATCAGGGAGTCCGGCGCGGTCTGCCCGCTCTACCCGGTCGGCGGCACCCCGCCCGGCGTCGCGCGCCTGCCGATCACCGGCAACCCGCTGGTGCGCGAGGTCGTGCTGGCCTGGCGCACGGACGCCCCGGTCGCCGAGGAGGTCGACGACCTGTGCGAGCAGGTCGCCGCCGGCTACCTGCGGCTGGTCGAGGAGAGCGACGTCTACGCGCGCTGGTGGCACGCGGGAGGAGCCGAGTTCGCGCTCAGCCCTTAGACCTCAGTCCTTGGTGCCGCCGCCGTTGTTCGGGCGCACGATGATCACGACCCGGTCGTCCGACGACACCGGCTTGCCCCCGGCCTTGTTCACCGTGCCGACCAGCGACGCCGACTCGTTCAGCATCTCCGCCGGCCCGAGCAGGCCGAACCCGTCCTCGGCCATCGCGATCTCGGGCTTGCCCGTGAACGACCCGGCGGCGTTCATCGACAACGACTGGTAGCCGGGCGACTTGGCCGTGTTCACCGACAGCTGGTCGGTGTAGGACGAGCAGCCCATCACGCCCGGCCGCTCCGGCCACGACCACGCGGCGTCGCCGAGCTTGCCCGGCACGACGCGGTAGACGACGTCGGCGGACGCGGCCCAGTCCGTCACCCAGATCTTCGAGGTGTCGGCCGAGACGCACAGCCCACCGGGTAGGCGCAGGCCGGACGACACCACGGCGGTGCCGGCTGTCGGGTTGCCCTGCGCGGGCTGGCCGGAGCCGTCGATGCGCAGCACCTTGCCCGCGAGCGAGTTCGGGTCGGCGGCGAGCGCCGGGTTCCCGGCGTCCCCGGTCGCGACGAGGATCGCGCCCTTGCGGTCGCTCGCCAGCACGCCGCGGTTGCCCGACGGGCCCTTCGGGATGCCGGTGAGGATCGGCTTGGGCGTGTCACCGGGGGCGATGCGCAGCACCCGGTTGTCCGTCGCGGTCGTCACGTAGACGTACGCGAGCTGGTCCTCGGCGAACGTCGCCGACAGCGCGAGCCCGGTCAGGCCGCCGTCGGTCGACGTGTCGACCTCCAGCTGCGCCACCACGACGGGGTCGACGTCCTTGGCCACCTTGATCAGGCGCCCACCGCGTTCGGTCGCGTACGCGGCGACCCCGCCCTGGGCGTCCGCGCCGATCGGGGCGACGCCGGTGACGGTGTCGAGGCACGTGGCCACGACGGCCGGGTGGTAGTCCTTGCAGCCCTGCGGCGGCGGCACGCTCTGCGGCGGAGGGTTGCGGCCGGGGTCACCGGGCGACGGGCGGTACTCGCCCGGCAGCTCCGGCTTCGGCCCCGCCTGCGGGGTCAGCTGCGGTTGCGCGCTCCACTGCGTCGGCGCCGGCTCATCGGGGAAGCTCGCGCAGCCGGCTGCCAGCAGGCAGACGGCGGTCAGCAACGCAACGGAACGAACCACGTGACCCAGGTTAGGTGTGCGACCGTGAACCCGAAGTGAACGCCTCCGAAGTGGCGAAGTCGACCGAGCGCACCCGGCCCTCCAGCAGGTCGAGCTCGTCTGCCACCACCTCGGGCGCTTCGAGCGGCAGGTAGTGGCTGCAGGGCAGCACCCGCAGCCGTGCCTGCGGCAACGCGCCGACGGGCCCGGACATGCTCTCCGTCGTCGCCAGCAGGTCGTCCCGCCCGGCCAGCAGTGTGACCGGGCACACGATCGGGGACAGGTCCTGCCGCGGCGTCTCCCCGAGCGCGAGCGCCAGCGTGAAGTACCAGCGCCAGTCGTGCTGCAGGAACCGGCTCACGGCGTGCGTGACGGCCTTCGGGTCGCTTGACGGCTTGATCACCCCGCTGTGCCGCAACAGGAACGTCGTCGCGTCCGTCACCGGGACGCGGTGCAGCACCTGGTCCAGCACCGGACCGGCCTGCTGCAACAGCTTCGTGCCCGTGAGCCCGACGAGCCTGCGCACGTTCTTGGGGACCAACGGCAGCATGGCGTCGAACGAGTCGCCCGGCGCGCCCGCGACGAGCAGCAGGCCCGCCACGCGTTCCGGATGACGCAACGCCAGCTCGGCCGCGATCGTCACGCCCATCGACCAGCCCACCACGACGCACCGCTCGATGCCCGCGTCGTCCAGCACGGCGAGGGCGTCCTGGACGTGGTCGTCGAGCGAGATGTTGCGCTCGTCGACGGGCCGGTCGGAGCCCATGGTGCCGCGCATGTACCAGCTGACGAGGCCGGGGCGATCGGTCAGCGACGGCCACGACTCGGGGCCTGAGCCCACGCCGGGGCAGAGCAGCACCGGTGTGCCCTCGCCCGGTGCCTGCCACGTTCGGATCTTCGTGCCGTCCCACGCGATGATGTCGTGCTCCCGCATGGCAGACATTCTGACGTACGTTGACCACGTGACGCTCACCGTGCTCGTGCCAGATGATTTCGGAGTTCAAGCGCTGTCTCAGGTGGACGGTGTCCGGACGGTTCGTTACGTGCCGGGGGAGCCGTTGCCCGCCGAGGGCCTGAACGCCGAGGTCCTGATCCCGAGGTTCCTCTCCGGCACCGACCCGCGCGAGGTGTTCGGGCAGCTGCCGAACCTCAAGCTCGTGCAGCTGCTCAGCGCCGGCGCGGAGAACTTCATCGGCAAGGTGCCCGACGGTGTGATGCTCTCCACTGCCCGCGGTGCCCACGGGGGCAGCACGGCGGAGTGGGCCATCGGCGCTCTCCTAGCCATTTATCGAGACTTCTTCGTCTTCGAGCAGGCGCGCGTCGAACGCCGCTGGGACTACCACGGCACGGACACCTTGCAGGACAAGAAGGTGCTCATCGTCGGCGCCGGTGACCTGGGGGAGCAGCTGCGCAGGCGCCTCGAACCGTTCGACGCCTCGGCCACGCTGGTCGGCCGCACCGCGCGTGAAGGTGTGCACGGTCAGGACGAATTGCCGGACCTGCTGCCCGAGTTCGACGTCGTGGTGATCTTCACGCCGATGACGGAGGAGACCCGGCACCTCGTCGACGCCAAGTTCCTCGCCGCGATGAAGGACGGCGCGATCCTGGTCAACGGCGCGCGCGGGCCGGTCGTCGACACCGACGCGTTGCTGGCGGAGCTGAACTCGGGACGGCTGCGCGCGGCCCTCGACGTGACCGACCCGGAGCCGTTGCCCGCCGATCATCCACTGTGGACGGCGCCGGGGCTGTTCCTGACCCCGCACGTGGCCGGGTCGTGCACGGGCAGCGGGCACCGGGCGTACGCCATCGTCCGCGCGGAGATCGCGCGGTTCGCCGCCGGTGAGGAACCACGCAATCTGGTGCAGGGGACGTACTAGGCCAACTGGGTGAAATTGGGCTGCCGTTCGGCTCTGGCGCGCCCGCACGTGGCCCCCTAGCGTGCGGGCGTGGCTACTCACGACAAAGGCTCGGCGGGTTCGAGCGCGTTCTCCGACGACTCGTTCTACTCGGGCGGCGGTGGAGTGCACCACTTCGACGACGGCACCATCAGAGCCGGGTCGGACGTCACGTCGCCGTACGACTCGACGACCAAGTCGTTCGACACGACGGGCTACACGCCGCTCGACGTGTCCACTGTGGACGACCGGGACGACGACCTGTTCGCGGACGACCGCAAGAAGTTCGGCTGGACGGCCGGACCCGACCTCGGCCTGCTCGGGCTGCGCGCGGTGCTCGGCGGCATCTTCCTGCTGCACGGCCTGCAGAAGGTGTTCGGGCTCTTCGGCGGGCCCGGCATCAACGGCTTCGCGCAGTCGCTGGAGAAGATGGGCTACCGCGAGCCGACCGTGCTGGCCTGGGTCACCGGCGTCACGGAGCTGGCCGGCGGCGGCCTGATCGTGCTCGGCCTGTTCACCCCGCTCGCGGCGGCGGGCCTGCTCGCGGTGATGGCCAACGTCATCGCGCTCAAGTACAAGGGCGGCTTCTTCGGCCCCAACGGCGTGGAGCTGGAGCTCGCGCTGGCGGGCATGGCGTTCACGGCGTTGTTCGCCGGGCCCGGGCGTGCGGCGCTCGACTACAACCGCAGCTGGTTCCGGCATCCGCTGGCGGCCGGGTTCATCGCGCTCGTGATCGGCGCGGGTGGCGCGGCGGTCACCTTCTTCGTCTTCCGGTAGAACACCCGGATGCGGAAGAACGTGACGGGAGCGGCGCTCCAGCTGGCCCTGCTGGTGATCGGGTTCCCGATCGTCTACCTGGTGTCGTTGCCGTTCGGTCTGACCGCGAAGTCCCTGCTACCGCCGCTCGGTCTCCTGGCAGGCCTCGTCATCAGCGGCGTCATGGTCAAGAAAACGGAGCAGCCCGTCAGCGGTCCGCTGACGGGCTGGCTCGTGTTCGGGATCTGCGTGGCGCTCGCGTTCGTGCTTTAGAGATCCGGGTTGCGCACGGCGCCGGTCGACGCGTCGGTCGCCATCCGCGCGTACGCCCGCAGCGCCGCCGTCACCGGACGGATCCGGTCCACCGGCTGCCACGGCCGTTCGGAGGCCTCCATCTTGGCGCGGCGCTCGGCCAGCACGTCGGCCTCCACCAGCAGTTCGAGCCTGCGCTCGTGGACGTCGATCAGGATCCGGTCGCCCGTCTGGACCAGGCCGATCGTGCCGCCGCCCGCCGCCTCCGGCGAGATGTGGCCGATCGACAGGCCCGACGAACCGCCGGAGAACCGGCCGTCCGTGATCAGCGCGCACTTCTTGCCGAGGCCCGAGCCCTTGAGGAACGCCGTGGGGTGCAGCATCTCCTGCATGCCGGGGCCGCCGGACGGGCCCTCGTACCGCACGACCAGGACCTCGCCCGCCTGGATCTCCTTGTTCAGGATCGCCGAGACGGCCTGCTCCTGGGACTCGACGACGCGCGCCGGGCCCTCGAAGTGCCACAGCTCCTCGTCGATGCCGGCGGACTTGATGATCGCGCCGCGCTCGGCCAGGTTGCCGCGCAGCACGGCCAGGCCGCCGTCCTTGGTGTAGGCGTGCTCGACGTCGCGGATGCAGCCACCCGCGGCGTCGGTGTCCAAAGAGGACCAGCGGTTCGACGTCGAGAACGCCTGCGTCGTCCGCACGCCACCGGGAGCCGCGTGGAAGAGCTCCAAGGCCTCCGCTGAGGGCTCCGAAGCACGGATGTCCCACTTGCCGAGCCACTCGGCCAGCGTCGGCGTGTGCACCGACGTGACGTCGTCGTTCAGCAGGCCGCCGCGGTAGAGCTCACCGAGCAGCGCGGGGATTCCACCGGCCCGGTGCACGTCCTCCATGTGGTAGTCGCTGTTCGGCGACACCTTGGACAGGCACGGCACGCGGCGGGACAGGTCGTCGATGTCCTGCAGCGTGAAGTCGATCTCGCCCTCCTGCGCGGCGGCGAGGATGTGCAGCACGGTGTTCGTCGAGCCGCCCATGGCCATGTCGAGCGCCATCGCGTTCTCGAACGCCTTGCGGTTCGCGATCGACCGCGGCAGCGCCGACTCGTCGTCCTCGCCGTACCAGCGCTTGCACAGCTCCACGACGACGCGGCCGGCCTCGGAGAACAGCTCGCGGCGCGCGGCGTGCGTGGCCAGCGTCGAGCCGTTGCCCGGCAGCGAGAGACCCAAGGCCTCCGTCAGGCAGTTCATGGAGTTCGCGGTGAACATGCCGGAGCACGAACCGCAGGTCGGGCACGCGGAGCGCTCGACCTCGGAGAGCCCGTCCTCGCTCACGGCGGGGGAGGCGGACGCGGAGATCGCGGTGATCAGGTCCGTCGGCGCGACGGCGACGCCCTCGACGACGACGGCCTTGCCGGCCTCCATCGGGCCGCCGGACACGAACACGACGGGGATGTTGAGGCGCATGGCCGCGTTGAGCATGCCGGGCGTGATCTTGTCGCAGTTCGAGATGCAGACGATCGCGTCGGCCTGGTGCGCGTTGACCATGTACTCGACGGAGTCGGCGATGATCTCGCGGCTGGGCAGCGAGTAGAGCATCCCGCTGTGGCCCATGGCGATGCCGTCGTCGACCGCGATGGTGTGGAACTCGCGCGGCACGCCACCCGCTTCTCGCACGGCGTCGGCCACGATGTCGCCGAGATCGCGCAGGTGCACGTGACCGGGCACGAACTGCGTGTAGGAGTTGGCGATCGCGATGATGGGCTTGCCGAAGTCGCTGTCCGTCATGCCGGTGGCGCGCCAGAGGGCGCGGGCTCCGGCGGCGTTGCGACCGTGCGTGGTGGTGCGAGAGCGGAGCTGAGGCACTGCTCCTCCAGATTCAGTTCAAGAAAAGTGCGCGCGGGACGGCCGGGTGAGGCGTCACCAAGTCTGGGAGCGGTGCCTCAAAGGCTACTCGTGCGCAGACTCGCCGCGACCAGCAGATAGGCCAGTGCGAGCGTGATCACGTGCACGGCGGTGCACCACAGGCAGATCTTGCCGATGATGAGGAACTCCGCCGCGACCAGGTAGACCACCATCAGGACACCCACGCCGACCGCCCCGAGGCGCACCCACTTCAGCGCGTCGATCCGCCACGCGAACGGGAGGCAGATCACGGTCAGGAAGGCGAAGAACGCCAGTCCGAGGAACGCGACGGGGACGCCCAGCAACTCCGACTGGTCGCTCGTGGTGACCGTCTCGCAGTCGACGACCGCGTCGGCCGAGCACAGCAGCGCGCTCGCGTTGAAGTGCGTGTACGTCAGGTAAGCCGAGGTCAGCAGGCCCGCGATGGACAGCAGCAGGCTCAGCAGCGGAACTCGTCGGATCACTTCTCCGACTCTACGACTTCCTCGGTCTTCTCCTCGGCAGGCTCGACCGCGGGCTCCTCGGCCTCAGCGGGCTCCTCCTGGACCGTCGGGTCCGGCACGAGACCGCCGCTCACCACGTGCAAAGCCGGCAGGTGCATGAACCGCACCGCGGGCAGCGTCACCTCCGTGGCGTCCTGCCGGACCGCGCGCAGCCACCCCTTCTGGACGAGGCGGATGTACTTCACGTCCGTCCACTTGAGGGTCGTGGTGCCGAACGCGCCGCGCGCCACGATCTCCTCCTCGGTGACCGTCGTGCGGTTGCGGAGCACCCAGTAGGCGTAGCCGAGCGGGAGCACGTACAACGCCTGCAGCCCGGGGATGGCCCACGCCACAGGAGTCACGCAGATGGCGATCAGACCCGCCGCGAGCAGGGCCGTTGCCGGGATGCGAAAGACCAGCTTCTTCACTCGGACGATTGTTCCACGTCCACGATCCGGGAATTCCATCTCGCAGAGTTGACGCCCTCTTGTCAGAGGCGATAACGTCCGGGACATGCAGCGCACGCTCGTTCTCGTACTTCTCAGGCGCGTCGACGCCTGAGCCGAACAGCCTGCGTCGACGCGCGACCCTCGCACGACCCAACTTCGGGTTGTCGAGGGTTTTTTCGTGTCCGGACCCCGAAACCCACGAGGCAATGATGACCAGCGCACCATCGCGACAGGCTCCCGAGCCCACGTCGCCACGTCCAGGTCCGCGGCCCAAACCGGCCCCGCCGACGGGCGCACCGATTCGTGTAACCGGTGCTCAGTCGCTCGTCCGGTCGCTCGAGGCGGTCGGCTGCGAAGTGGTCTTCGGCATTCCCGGCGGGACGATCCTTCCCGCGTACGACCCGCTCCTGGACTCCACGAAGGTCCGGCACATCCTCGTCCGCCACGAGCAGGGCGCAGGACACGCGGCGACCGGATACGCGCAGGCCACCGGCAAGGTCGGGGTCTGCATGGCGACCTCGGGGCCGGGCGCGACGAACCTCGTCACCCCGCTCGCGGACGCGAACATGGACTCCGTGCCCGTCGTCGCGATCACCGGCCAGCAGTCGCGGCCGCTGATCGGCACGGACGCCTTCCAGGAGGCGGACATCTGCGGCATCACGATGCCGATCACCAAGCACAACGTCCTCGTGACCGACGCCGCGGAGATCCCGCGGGCGATCGCGGAGGCGTTCCACATCGCGGCGACCGGCCGACCCGGCCCGGTCCTCGTCGACATCCCCAAGGACGTGCTGCAGGAGCAGACCAGCTTCTCGTGGCCGCCCGAGATGCGCCTGCCCGGTTACCGGCCGACGACCCGGCCGCACGGCAAGCAGGTGCGTGAAGCCGCCAAGCTGATCGTGGCCGCCCGCAAGCCCGTTCTCTACGTCGGCGGCGGCGTCATCAAGGCCGACGCCCACGCGGAGCTGCTGCGCCTGGCCGAGGACACCGGCATCCCGGTCGTCACGACGCTGATGGCGCGCGGCGCGTTCCCCGACTCGCACGACCAGCACCTGGGCATGCCCGGCATGCACGGCACCGTCGCGGCCGTCGCGGCGATGCAGAAGTCGGACCTGCTGGTCGCCCTCGGCGCCCGGTTCGACGACCGCGTCACGGGCCAGCTCGGCTCGTTCGCCCCGGACGCGCAGATCATCCACGCCGACATCGACCCGGCCGAGATCTCCAAGAACCGCCGCGCGGACGTCCCGATCGTGGGCGACTGCAAGGAGATCATCACCGAGCTGATCGACGCCGTGCGCACCGAGCGCGAGACCGCGAAGGCCGTCGACCTCTCGCCGTGGTGGGAGACGCTGAAGTCGCTGCGCGAGACGTTCCCGCTGGGCTACGACTGGCCGGAGGACGGCACGCTGTCGCCCCAGTTCGTGATCGAACGGATCGGCGCACTGTCCCCTTCGGACACGATCTACACCGCGGGCGTCGGCCAGCACCAGATGTGGGCGGCGCAGTTCGTCAAGTACGAGCACCCGCGCACGTGGATCAACTCCGGCGGCCTCGGCACGATGGGCTTCGCGGTTCCGGCCGCGATGGGCATCAAGGCGGGCGAGCCGGACCGCACGGTGTGGGCCATCGACGGCGACGGCTGCTTCCAGATGACCAACCAGGAGCTCGCCACCTGCGCCATCGAGGGCCTGCCGGTGAAGATCGCCGTGATCAACAACGGCAACCTGGGCATGGTCCGCCAGTGGCAGACGCTGTTCTACGGCGAGCGGTACTCCAACACGGATCTGGGGACGCACAAGCACCGCATCCCAGACTTCAAGCTCCTGGCGGAGGCACTCGGGTGCGTCGGTCTCCGCGCCGAGTCGCAGGCGGAGGTGGACGAGGTGATCCAGAAGGCGTTGGAGATCAACGACCGTCCCGTCGTCGTCGACTTCGTCGTCGGCAAGGACGCCCAGGTGTGGCCCATGGTCGCGGCGGGCACCGGCAACTCCGAGATCATGGCCGCCCGCGGCATCCGCCCCCTGTTCGACGAGGACATCTGATGACCAGGCACACGCTGAGCGTTTTGGTCGAGGACAAGCCCGGTGTGCTCGCACGCGTCGCCGGCCTGTTCTCCCGCCGCGGCTTCAACATCGAGTCGCTCGCGGTCGGCCGCACCGAGTACCCCGACATCTCGCGCATGACGATCGTGGTGTCGGTCGACGAGCTGCCCCTGGAGCAGGTGACCAAGCAGCTCAACAAGCTCATCAACGTCATCAAGATCGTGGAGCTGGAGCCGACGGCCTCCGTTCAGCGGCAACTGGTGTTGATTAAGGTTCGTGCGGACGCGACGGTGCGGTCGCAGGTCCTCGAAACCGTGCAGCTCTTCCGCGCGAAGGTCGTCGACGTCTCGCCCGAGGCAGTCACGATCGAGGCAACGGGCACTTCTGAGAAGCTCGACGCGTTGTTGCGCATGCTGGAGCCCTACGGGCTTCGCGAGATCGTCCAGTCCGGCATGGTCGCCATCGGCCGTGGCGCTCGTTCCATCACCGCCACCGCGGTTCGTTAGAAACCAGACAGAGGGAAATACAGTGAGCGTTGAGATCTTCTACGACGACGATGCCGACCTGAGCGTCATCCAGGGCCGCAAGGTGGCCGTGATCGGGTACGGCAGCCAGGGTCACGCCCACGCGCTGTCGCTGCGCGACTCGGGCGTCGAGGTCCGCATCGGCCTGCAGGAGGGCTCCAAGTCCCGCGCCAAGGCCGAGGAAGAGGGCCTGGAGGTCGGCACGCCGGCTGAGGTCTCCGCGTGGGCCGACGTGATCATGATCCTGGCGCCGGACACCGCGCAGCGCCACATCTACGCCAACGAGATCGCCGCCAACCTCAACGAGGGCGACGCGATCTTCTTCGGCCACGGCTTCAACATCCGCTACGGCCTCATCACCGCACCGTCCGGTGTGGACGTCGCCATGGTCGCCCCGAAGGGCCCGGGCCACCTGGTCCGCCGCCAGTTCGTCGACGGCAAGGGCGTCCCGGCGCTCATCGCCGTCGAGCAGGACGCCTCGGGCAACGCCCAGGCCCTCGCGCTCTCCTACGCCAAGGGCATCGGCGGCACGCGCGCCGGCGTCATCAAGACGACGTTCAAGGAAGAGACCGAGACCGACCTCTTCGGCGAGCAGGCCGTCCTGTGCGGTGGCGCGTCGGCTCTCGTCCAGGCGGGCTTCGAGGTCCTCACCGAGGCGGGCTACGCCCCCGAGGTCGCGTACTTCGAGTGCCTGCACGAGCTCAAGCTGATCGTCGACCTCATGTACGAGGGCGGCATCGCCCGCATGCGCTACTCGATCTCCGACACGGCCGAGTTCGGTGACCTGACCCGCGGCCCGCGCGTCGTCACCGCGTCGGTGAAGGAAGAGATGAAGAAGATCCTGGCCGAGATCCAGGACGGCACCTTCGCCAACGAGTGGGTGGCCGAGGACGACAACGGCCGCGCGAACTACAAGAAGCTCCAGCAGGAGGGTGAGAACCACCCGATCGAGGTCACCGGCAAGAAGCTCCGCGACATGATGTCCTGGGTAGACCGTCCCATCACCGAGACGGCCTGACGCTTTCTCACCGAGATGGCCTAGCGCCCTCTCACCAGACCTGCCGCGACCGGTGTCGCCAGGTCACCGAGGACTTTCCTCAAGGGAGGCCCGTGGAGCGCGTGTGACGCCCCACGGGCCTTCCGCTAACTTCTTCCGCATGAGTGACAGCGCGCCGATCTACGACGACAAGGCCCACGTCCGCGGCAAGCTGGACCTGCGCAACGCCGAGTGGAAGCGCCCGCCGGAGCCCGAACCGGAGGACGGCCACGTAGAGATCGCGTTCGTCGAACACACCGACGGCGCCACCTACGTCGCCATGCGCAACTCCAAGCAGCTCGAACCGGTCCTCACGTTCACCATGGCCGAGTGGGACGCCTTCGTCCTGGGCGCGAAGGACGGCGAGTTCGACGAGCCGTGGGATCAGGAGAAGTAACCGCGGTCGCCACCGAACCGCAGCGGTCAACGCAACCGCAGTCGTCAACGCAAGGCGACCACCTACGCAAGCCAGGCGCGCGCTCGCAACCGGCAGCCGTCAACGCAGGCCAACCACCTACGAGGCCTGGCACGCGATGCCGAAGGCGAGCCCGAACGGGCTGATGCCCGCCACAGAGCCGGTTCCACCGCTCAAGGCGATTGGGGCTTGACT
>NZ_JBHXLO010000027.1:0-137804 GCF_042721395.1 Lentzea sp. NPDC058450 | reverse complement strand
CTGTCAAACAGACGAAGAGCGTGTCTGTTTGACAGACCCGTCCAGGTGCAGCAAGTGCTGTGGTGCGACTCGTGATGGGACCCCACCGCCGGGCCCTCTTGGCTCAAAGCGAAAAGCCAAGAGCCTCGGCTTCGCCGTCGGGTCGGCTCGCTTTCGGCTTCGCGTGCATCAGGCCTCGCCCGCCCTGCCCCGCCCTGCCCCGCCTCGCCCCGCCCCGCCTCGCCCCGCCTCGCCCCGCCCCGCCTCGCCCCGCCCGGCCCCGCCTCGCCCCGCCCGGCCCGGCCCCGCCCGGCCAAGCCCCTCCTTGCCCGGTTCGGTTCGGGCCGGGCCGTGAGCGTGTGACGACTCTCGCTTGAGCGGTCCGGCCCACCCTCGGTGTGACCCATCAGCCACCCCAATTCGTTGTCGTGGCTAACTATCTCCAGATATAGTTGTATGACATCAACTAACTACTGGAGGTGTGCCGGTTTGAGTCGGCCCTCGTCGCATCGGGAGATCCTCGAAGCGCTGTCCGGTATCTGGGTGGCGTTGCTCGTCGCGATCCTCAGCTCCACCATCGTCTCGAACGCTCTCCCGACGATCCTGGCCGAGCTCAAAGGCACGCAGACCCAGTACACGTGGGTCATCACCTCGATGCTCCTCGCGTCCACCGCCAGCACGCCTCTGTGGGGGAAGCTCGCGGATCTTTTCGACAAGAAGCGGCTGTTGCAGTCCGCGATCGTGTTGTTCGTGATCGGCTCGGTGTTGTCCGGGCTGAGTCAGAACATGGAGCAGCTGATCGGGTTCCGGGTCGTGCAGGGGCTCGGCATGGGCGGTGTGCAGGCGCTGGGGCAGGTGGTCGTCGGCGCGCTGCTCAGCCCCCGCGAGCGTGGGCGGTACAGCGGGTACACCGGCATGGTGATCTCTGCCGGGACCGTCGGTGGGCCGTTGGTCGGTGGGTTCCTCGTCGACTGGCCTGGGTGGCGATGGTGCTTCTTCGTGTGCGTGCCGTTGGCGCTGGTGGCGCTGGCCGTGTTGCACAAGACGTTGCACCTGCCGGTGAAGAAGCAGCACGTGAAGATCGACTACCTCGGCGCCACGCTCATCACGGGCGGGGTGAGCCTCGTGCTGATGTGGGTGTCGTTCGCCGGGAAGGACTTCGACTGGATCAGCGGCGAGAGCGCGTTGTTCGCTGGTGGTGCGCTTCTCGCGATCGTCGGGGCCTACTTCGTGGAGCGGCGGGCGAGTGCGCCGGTCATCCCGTTGCACCTGTTCAAGAACCGGACCGTGGTGCTGGCGATGCTCGGGGGCGTCGCGGTGGGGACCGCGATGTTCGGGGCCTCGGTGTTCATGGGGCAGTACTTCCAGATCGCGCGCGGGTTCTCGCCGACCAAGGCCGGGCTGCTGACGGTGCCGCTGGTGTTGGGGCTGAGCATCTCGTCGACGGTCAGCGGGCAGTTGATCGCCAAGAGCGGCCGGTGGAAGAGCTACCTGGTGTGGGGCTCGTTCTCGCTGGTCGCGGGGCTGGCGTTGCTCGGGACGATCGACCACCGGACCAACCTCGTGCTGATGGGGGCCTACCTCGCGCTGGTGGGCGTCGGGGTCGGGCTGACCATGCAGAACCTCGTGCTGGCCGTGCAGAACGGCGTGGGCATGGCCGATCTCGGCGCGGCCAGTTCCACGGCCACGTTCCTGCGGTCGCTGGGCGGGACGGCCGGCGTCTCGGTGCTCGGGGCCGTGCTGGCGGCCCAGGTGAGCACGAAGACGCTCGACCGCGGGTCCCTCTCCCCAGTCGTGCGCGACTCCTACGGTGACGCCATGGGCGAGTTGTTCCTCATCGCCGCCGGGCTCGCCGTGTTCACGGTCATCGCGGTCCTGCTGATCAAGGAGCAGCCGCTGCGCGACTCGGTGGAGGATGTCACCCCATCGGGTTCTGGTGCACAGACGGTCGCCACTGAACTTGATTCACCTGTGGATACTGAACAGCGGATTGTGGATAACTCGGTGCCCGCTGTGGACAAGCTGTTGGTGCTTTCGAGTGACGCTGGTCAGGACGTTGCGGCTCGTTCGGCTGCGCTGCGTTCCACGCAGAACTCGTTGCCCTCGGGGTCGCGCATTGTGACCCAGCCGGTGCCGTCCGGCCTGCGCTGATCGTCGAAGACCGTCGCGCCGATGCCGACGAGGCGTTCCACCTCCTCGTCGCGGGTGATCGCGACCGGCTGCAGGTCGAGGTGCAGCCTGTTCTTGAGCTCCTTCGACTCCGGAACGTTGATGAAGAGGTACCGGATGCCGTTCGGCAGCTCGATCATCGACTCGGGGTCGCCCGGGTTGTCGTCGGGGTGCAGCGGCAGGTCCAGGACCTTGCTCCACCACGAGGCGATCTCGTAGGAGTCGCGCGCGTCGATCGTGATGCTGTGGATGATGGACGTCATGGGGTGATCATCGCTCAGTCGGGCTGTGATCCCGACCGATTTCAAGGTTGAGCGGAACAGACTCAACTTTTCTGACGTTATGCGGGATGATGGTCCATGCTGGAGGCTGACCACGAGGTGGAGGAATGGACGCTTTCAACCCGACGACCAAGACGCAGCAGGCCGTGTCCGCGGCGGTGCAGGCCGCCACGCTGAACGGGAACCCCGACGTGGGTTCCGTGCACCTGCTCAGCGCACTGCTGGCGCAGACGGACGGGTTGACCGCGCCGTTGCTGTCGGCCGTGGGCGCCGACCCCGAGCAGGTGCGCAAGGAGCTGGAGCAGCTCTCCCGCGGGCTGCCGAGCGCTTCCGGTTCCACCGTGTCCGCCCCGCAGTTCTCGCGCGACGCCGTGCGGGTGATCAACCGGGCGCAGGAGCTCGCCACCGAGATGGGTGACGAGTACGTGTCCACCGAGCACCTGCTCGTCGGGCTCGCGCAGCACGGCGGGCTGGTGGCCGACCTGCTGCGGCGCCACGGTGCCACTCCCGACGCGCTGACCGACGCGTTCACGAAGGTGCGCGGCTCGGCGCGGGTGACGTCGGCCGACCCCGAGGGCACCTACAAGGCGCTGGAGAAGTACGGCGTCGACCTGACCGAACGCGCGCGCAAGGGCGAGCTCGACCCGGTGATCGGCCGGGACGCCGAGATCCGCCGCGTCGTCCAGGTGCTGTCGCGGCGCACCAAGAACAACCCCGTGCTGATCGGCGAGCCCGGTGTCGGCAAGACCGCGATCGTCGAGGGCCTGGCGCAGCGCGTCGTGGCCGGTGACGTGCCGGAGTCGTTGCGCGGCAAGAAGGTCGTGTCGTTGGACCTCGGCTCGATGGTCGCGGGCGCCAAGTACCGCGGCGAGTTCGAGGAACGGCTCAAGGCCGTGCTGAAGGAGATCACCGACTCGGCCGGGCAGGTCATCACGTTCATCGACGAGCTGCACACGATCGTCGGTGCGGGCGCGACCGGTGAGTCGGCGATGGACGCCGGCAACATGATCAAGCCGATGCTGGCCCGCGGCGAGCTGCGCATGGTCGGTGCCACGACCCTGGACGAGTACCGCGAGCACATCGAGAAGGACGCCGCCCTGGAACGCCGCTTCCAGCAGGTGCTGGTCGGCGAACCGTCGGTGGAGGACACGGTCGGCATCCTGCGCGGCCTCAAGGAGCGCTACGAGGTGCACCACGGCGTGCGCATCACGGACGCCGCCCTCGTCGCCGCCTCGACGCTGTCCGACCGCTACATCACCGCGCGCTTCCTGCCGGACAAGGCCATCGACCTCGTCGACGAGGCCGCGTCCCGGCTGCGCATGGAGATCGACTCGCGGCCCGTCGAGATCGACACCGTCGAACGTGCCGTGCGGCGCCTCGAGATCGAGGAGATGGCGCTGTCCAAGGAGTCCGACGCGGCCTCCGTCGAACGCCTGCACGCGCTGCGCGCCGAACTGGCCGAGAAGCGCGAGGAACTCTCCGCGCTGACCGCCCGCTGGCAGAACGAGAAGGGCTCCATCGACCGCGTGCGCGCGCTGAAGGAGCAGCTCGAGTCGTTGCGCGGCGAGTCGGAACGAGCCGAGCGCGACGGCGACCTCGGCCGTGCCGCCGAGCTCCGCTACGGCCGGATCCCCCAGCTGGAGAAGGAACTCGCGGTCGCGGCGGAGTCCACACAGGACGCCGCGATGCTCAAGGAGGAGGTCGGCCCGGACGACGTCGCGGACGTGGTGTCGGCGTGGACCGGCATCCCCGCGGGCAGGCTGCTGGAGGGCGAGACCGCCAAGCTGCTGCGCATGGAGGACGAACTGGGCCGCCGCGTCGTGGGCCAGGCCGAGGCCGTGCGCGTGGTGTCGGACGCGGTGCGCAGGACGCGCGCCGGCGTCGCCGACCCGGACCGCCCGACGGGCTCGTTCCTGTTCCTGGGCCCCACCGGCGTCGGCAAGACGGAGCTCGCGAAGGCGCTGGCGGCGTTCCTGTTCGACGACGAGCGGGCGATGATCCGCATCGACATGAGCGAGTACTCCGAGAAGCACTCGGTGGCCCGCCTGGTCGGCGCGCCTCCCGGCTACGTCGGCTACGACCAGGGCGGCCAGCTCACCGAGTCGGTCCGCCGCCGCCCGTACTCGGTCGTGCTGCTGGACGAGGTCGAGAAGGCGCACCCGGACGTGTTCGACGTGCTGCTGCAGGTGCTCGACGACGGCCGCCTCACCGACGGCCAGGGCCGCACGGTCGACTTCCGCAACACGATCCTGGTGCTCACCTCGAACCTGGGCTCGCAGACCATCGTGAACCCGTCGCTCACCGAGCGCGAACGCCACGACGCGGTGATGTCCGTGGTGCAACGCCACTTCAAGCCGGAGTTCCTCAACAGGCTGGACGACGTCGTGGTCTTCCACGCCCTCGCCACCGAGGAGCTGACGTCCATCGTGGACATCCAGATCGCCCGCCTGGCCGACCGCCTGGCGGCCCGCCGGCTGACCCTCGACGTCACGCCGTCGGCCCGCGACTGGCTGGCGCTCAACGGCTTCGACGCGATCTACGGCGCGCGGCCGCTGCGGCGGCTGGTGCAGTCGGCGATCGGCGACCAGCTGGCGAAGGAGCTGCTGGCCGGCGAGGTGCGCGACGGCGACACGGTGCGGGTCGACGTGGTGGACGACCAGAGCGGCCTGATCGTGGGCCGCACCGCGTGAGTCCGCACCTGGGAGGGGGCCGGAAGGTCCCCTCCCAGGTGTTTCCGCGGTGAGTTGCCCGCAGCTCACCGGCTTTCGATCGTCAGCTCACCGGACAGCACGGTCCGGATGTGGTCGCCGGACAGCAGGGAGTGCGGGTACCCGAGGTCGATCGCGCTCACCTCGTCCAGCCGCGCCACCTGCTCCGCGGTCAACGACACGTCCAACGCGCCGAGGTTGCCCACCAGCTGCTCCGGCGTGCGAGCCCCGACCACCGGCGAAGTGACCCCTGGCCGCCCGAGGTTCCACGCCAGCGCGACCTGCGCGGGCGCGCACCCGACCTCGGCAGCCACCTCCCGCACCACGTCGGCGATCCCGAGCGTGCGCGGGTTCACCATGCCCAGCGCGGCGTTGAACTCCCGGCGCGACGTCCCGGCCTCGGCGGCGCCCGAGTACTTGCCGGACAGCACCCCGCCGCCCAACGGCGAGAACGGCGTCACGCCGAGCCCCAGCGCCCGCGCGGCGGGGATCAGGTCGCGTTCGGCGTCCCGGTTGATCAGGCTGTACTCGATCTGCAACGACACGAGCGGTGACCAGCCGCGGAGGTCGGCGACGGCCTGCATGCGCGAGATCTCCCAGGCCGGGGCGTTCGACATCCCCACGTGCAGGACCTTGCCGGCGCGCACCAGGTCGTCCAGGCCGCGCAGCACCTCCTCGAACGGCGTCCGCGCGTCCCAGACGTGCACGTACAGCAGGTCCACGAAGTCGGTGCGCAGCCGGCGCAGGCTGTTCTCGACGGACGCGAACAGGTTCTTGCGGTGGGAGCCGCCGGAGTTCGGGTCTGAAGGAGTGCGCAGGGTCGAGTACTTCGTCGCCAGCACCAAGGCGTCGCGCCGTCCCGAGATCAACGAGCCGAGCAGCTCCTCGGAACCGCCGTAGGACGCGGCCGTGTCGATGAAGTTGCCGCCGCGGTCGACGTACGCCGAGAACAACGACCGCGCGTCCTCGGCGGAGGAGCCCCAGCCCCACTCGTTGCCGAACGTCGCGGTGCCCAGGGCCAGTGGTGAGACCCGCAGGCCGGACCGGCCCAGCAGCCGGTACTTGTCGAGCGACATGGTGTTTCTCCCGAGGAAAGTGGTGAGACACCAGGCTCCGAGAACGAGCAGCGGCGGGTAAGGGAAGGAACTTCCTGGGAACACGAGTCCTACCCGGACTGTTGAAGAGGCCGTGCTCACCGACGTCACGCAGGAGCTCGCGATCTTCCTGAGGACCAGGCGCGAGCGGCTGGATCCGCGCGACTTCGCCCTGCCGGAACGGCGACAGCGCAGGACGCCGGGACTGCGGCGCGAGGAGGTCGCCGAGCTCGCGGGCATCAGCGTCGACTACGTCGTCCGCCTGGAGCAGGCACGCGGGCTGCGGCCGTCGGCGGAGGTGGCCGAGGCACTGGCCGGGGCGTTGCGGCTGAACGACGACGAACGCGCGTACCTCCTCGGCCTCGCCAAGCGGCACACCGGGGACAAGGCGGCGACCGAAGCGGCCGAGTCGTTGAAACTGCTGGTCGAGGACCTGTCGCCGAGACCGGCCATGGTGATGAACCACCGGTTCGACGTCCTCGCCTGGAACGACGAGATGGCGGAGGTGCTGCTGGACTTCGCCGAGCTGCCGGAACGAAGGCGCAACGCGGTCTGGCTGTGCCTGCTGCACCCGGAGGTCCGCGAGCGCTACGTCGACCGCGACCGGGTCGTCCGCGAAGGGGTCGCCCACCTGCGGGCCGCGTGGGCCGCGCACCCCGGCGACCAGGTGCTGGCCGGCCTCATCGCCGAGTGCGCCGCCGCGGACGAGGAGTTCGCCCGGCTGTGGGCCGCCCGCGACGTCCGGTTCAACGCCCGCGGTGACAAGGTGCTGAAGCATCCCCGCGCAGGTGAGATCGCGTTGCGGTTCGAGACGCTCAGGCCCCTGCAGAGCCCCGACCAGTTGCTGGTGATCTACCGCGGCGCGGACGCCCGCAGCCAGGCCGCGATGGCGCAACTGAACCGGGGAAAGGCACGCCGAGGTCACGACGCGCGGAAGTGATCTTCGTTCCTCGCCTCCGACCCACTACGCTTGGCCCGTGGGCATACCGGCGTGGGTCTGGTTCACCGTCGCCGCGGTGGCGGGCGTGGCGGGGTTCGCCCTGCTCGCGACCGACCGGGCGCAACGAACCGCGCGTAATCGTGAACGGCGCCGTTGGGCTGCCCTGCGCGGCTGGCAGTTCGAGGAGACAGACCACGTGCTGCCGACCCGGTGGGAAGCCGGGGCCATCGCGTACTACGGCACGGGCCTCGCCCGTGACGTCGTGGCGGGCTCGACCTTCACCGCCGACGGTCGCAGGCAGGTCTACGTGCTGGACCACGAGACCGGCGGCAAGGTCAACTCCGTGCTGGTCGGCGTGCGCTGCAGGCGGGCGTTGTCGGTGGTGATCGAGCTGTGGTTGTCGACCGTGCCGTTCCAGCGCGACGACGACAAGAAGCCGATGCCCGACATGCTCGGTCCGGTGGGGTCGCGGTACGCGTTCGTCACGGACGTGCCGGCGGCTCGGAAGATCATCACGCCCGACCTGATCGACGCCGCCGAGGAGATCGGGGGCGACGTCACGGTCGTCTGGATGGAGAACGACTGGGTGCTGGCCGCCGCGCCGCCCAACTCGTCGCCCGCGCGCCTCGAACGGCTGCTGCGCGACGTCGGTGAGCTCGCGGACGTCATCGACCCGTTCGACCCGGATCCGTCCGAGCGCGAGGAGCCGGTGGCGGAGGACGACGAGGGCGGCGAGGTCTACCGGCCGTCGTTCGGGCGCAAGCAGACCTGATCGAATCCAAAGTGGCGTGTCGCACCTCACGCCGCCATTCAGGTGAAACATTCGCCTCCAATGCAGATACTCCGAGGGTTGACCGTCGTGTCCCCGAACCCCCCGGAGGGAAGCACGATGTACGGAGGAAAGATCGTTCCGCCTGTGGCCGTGGCGGGCACGGCGTCCGTGGTGACGCTGGCCAACACGGGTGCGTCGGTGGGCTGGCTGGTGTTCGGCGGGGTCGCGCTGGTCGTGTCCGGCCTCGCGCTGCGCCTCGCCGTCCTGCGCCGCCCGGCGAAGAACGAAGCGTGATCGTCGGCGGCCTTCGGCCCCGGCGCCGAACCGACTACCGTGCGGACGTATGCCAACCGCACTGGTGACCGGATCGACCGTCGGGATCGGGGCCGCCTTCGCCCGCAGGCTCGCGGCGGAGGGATACGACCTCGTGCTGGTCGCGCGCACCGCGCCCGCACTCGAGGAGCTCGCGAAGCAGCTGCACGACCGGCACGGCGTGAACGTCGACGTCCTGCCGGCCGACCTCAGCGACCACGAGGACAGGCTCAAGGTCGAGCAGCGGCTTGCCGAGCAGGCCGTCGACCTGCTCGTCAACAACGCGGGCTTCGCGAACAACGGCGAGCTCTTCGCCACCGACGTCGAGAAGCTGCAGAACCAGCTCGACGTCAACGTCACCACCGTGCTGCGCCTGTGCCGGGCCGCGATCCCGGCCATGATCGCGCGCGGCAAGGGTGACGTCATCAACGTGTCGAGCGTCGCGAGCTTCCTGCCCGGCCGCGGCACCAGTTACAGCGCCGACAAGGCGTGGGTGACGGCGTTCTCCGAGGGCACGGCGCTCGCCACCGAGGGCACCGGTGTGCGGATCATGGCGCTCGCCCCCGGTTTCGTGCGGACCGAGTTCCACCAGCGGGCGAAGATCGACATGTCCAAGACGCCGAACTGGCTCTACGTGCCCGTCGAGAAGCTGGTGCACGAGGCCCTGCGCGACCTGCGTCGCGGCAAGGCCCTCTCGGTCCCCGGCCTCCAGTACAAGACGATCGTCACCGTCGCCACGCGGCTGCCGCGCAAGCTCGTGCGCCGGATGGCGTCGCGGTTCGCGGGTGGACGCGGCCGCACCTGATCGGAACCGTTCGGCCGAATGCCGCGTCGTAGGCCATGTGAGCGAACAGTTCCATGTCGAACCGAACGAGTTGCGGGGCTACAGCGAACTGCTGGACCGCAACGCCGGGCACTTCCTGACCATCAAGGACCACGCGATCTCCAAGGGCGGTGACACCAGCGGGTTCACCGGCCTGCTGACGTTGCTGCACCCCGTCGTGACCGGTGTCGCGAGCCTGTACGGGGAGACGTTGGACTTCGCGAACAAGATGATGACCAAGGACGCCGACGCGCTGCGGAAGACGGCCGACTCCTACGAGAAGGTCGACCAGTTCGGCCTCAAGCTGATCCACGGTGCGGGAGGTGGCCGATGACCACGGCGTACGCGGACGTCGAGGACCCGTCGGTCGCGCTCAACGCGGCCGCCGAGAACCGTCCCGGCAGGCAGACCACCAAGGAGCTCATCGAGGCCGCCGGGTGGAAGCTGCAGGGCGTCAACTGGATCTACGAGAAGGTCACCGGCGAGAACCTGATCGAGTCGCTGATCAGCCCGCTGGTCGGCGACTTCGAGAAGATCGACGCCAACGCCAACGCGTGGGACCAGGTCGCCAAGGCGCTGGACTCGGTGCGGCACAACGTCGGTGAGGGCGTCGGTCAGCTCAACCCGCACTGGAACGGCTCCGCGGCGCAGGGTTTCGAACGCCGCATGGACACCATGTGGGTCATCGCGATCGAGGCGGACTCCCAGGTCGCCCGGATCATCGGCAACAAGTTCCAGTCGATGGCCTCCGCCTGCCGGTCGGCCACGAAGGTCGCGCTGTTCCTGCTCGACAAGCTCTGCACCATGCTGCTCGAAGCCGCGATGACCGCGGTGATCCCGGTCGTCGGCTGGGGCCGCGCGGTGTGGATGGTCTACGACGCGATCCAGATCGTCGACGCCATCCGCAAGATCATCCAGTCGATCATGACGCTGATCGAGGGCGTCAAGGGCATGGTCGACGGCATCGTCGCGATGGGCACGGCGCTGATGAAGCTCAAGGACGTCCGGGACGTGAACGACGCGCTGGACGTCGTCGACGGCGTGCAGGACGGCAAGCAGAAGTACGACAACGGCGTGGCGGCGGCGAAGTCCGGCGCGATCGGTGTCGGCCTAGGCGCGTACAGCCTGGGCAAGGCCGGATCGGCAGCGGGCGGCCGGTACAGCACGCCGAGCACCAGCAGCGGTGCCGGAGCCGGCGGATCCTCCGCACCCGCCCCTGCACCCTCAGGTGGTCAGCAGTGACGTTCCCCTACGACCAGGCGCGGCTCCAGCAACTGTTCTCCGACGTCGACTCCCGCATCGACGACCTGGGCAAGGTCTCCACGGCCGCCTCGCAGGTGCAGCCCCGTTCGCGCGGACTGTCCGAACAGGACCTCCGCGAGATCGAACGGTTCGCCAAGTCACCCGGTGCGCCCAAGGAGCTCAAGGACTTCCAGCGACGCGTCGACGCCGGCGAACTGTCGTGGGCCGACGTCGCCGCAGGTCGCGCGTTGAACGACCCCGGCGCGCAGCAGGCGCTCGCGGTGGGCGTGCCCGATCTTCAGCGCGCGTACCGAGCGCTTGAGGAAGGGCAGGATCCCGAGGACGTCGTCGCCTCCGGAACACCCACCCCTCCGCCGGACGACGAGGACGACGGGCCGAGCCACTTCCGCAAGGACGCCTGGTAGGTCAGACGGGCCAGTCCACGCCACCACTGCTGGTGTGGCTGGTCCCGGTACCCCGCACGACGTCGAATGCGACCGCGCAGGCGGTCGCCAACGACCGCACCGGCTCTGTCACGGCCGGGTTGATCTGCACGACGTCCCGGCGCACCCGCGAGCCGTTGCGCTTGGCCCGCGCGCCGGTCTGGATCCGCGCGACGTCACCGAAGAAGCAGAGCTGCTGTCCGTGGGCGTCGTGCAGTGACTGCTGCCACGCGCCGTGCGTCTTGATCGTCCCGATCAACTGGCCCTGGGGCGTGCTCACCCGCACGTGCGGCCGCCGCCCGAAGCCCTTGTCGATGCGCATGATCGGCTGGCCGTGCGGCGCCACGACGTCCAGGTCGAAGGTCGTCCAGCCGGAGAACCCGGTGTGCCGCAACGGCCGCTGCACGCCCGGACCGCTGCGCTCCCGCACCACCATGACCGGCACGTCCCGTTCGTCGAACACCTCGACTCGGTAGGACGGCCGCAACAAGAGGCTCATGAACGTCCACGGCTGTTCCACGTACAAGGTGCTCACGGTGATGCAGCGTACGAGGCGTCGCCCGCCCAGATGTGCGAAGCTGACGACCCGTGCGAACTGAAGTGGTCTTGGACGCGAACGCTAAGTCGGAACTCGCTCGTCTGGTGAGCGAATTGGCCGTGGTGCACGGCAAGGTGACCCTCTCCAGCGGCAAGGAAGCCGACTACTACGTCGACCTGCGCCGGGCGACGCTGCACCACGCGGCGGCCCCGTTGATCGGCAAGCTGCTGCGGCAGCTCACGTCCGACTGGGACTTCGTCGCGGTCGGCGGGTTGACCCTCGGCGCGGACCCCGTCGCCTACGCGATGATGCACTCCGCCGGAGCGGACGGTGACGTGCTCGACGCGTTCGTCGTGCGCAAGGCCAACAAGGCCCACGGCATGCAGCGGCAGATCGAGGGCATCGACGTGCGCGGCCAGCGGGTGCTCGCGGTCGAGGACACCTCCACCACGGGCGGGTCGGTGCTCACGGCCGTCACGGCGTTGCGCGAGCACGGGGCCGACGTCATCGGCGTGGCCACGGTCGTGGACCGCGGCACGGGCGCCAAGGAGGCCATCGAGGCCGAGGGCCTTCCGTACCGCTACCTGCTCGACCTGAACGACCTCGGCCTGGCCTGAGGTTTTATCGAGAGCGCTTCGAGCCACCCCGTCCTAGTCTGGAACAGGGACGGGGTGGTGCGAATGGCCAGATCTCTCGCCGAAGCGGTCATGCTCCTGCACTTCACGGTGCTGGCGTTCCTGCTCGTGGGCGGATACCTCGCCTGGCGCTGGCGCTGGGTGATCTACCCGCACCTGGCCCTGGGCGCGTGGGCGGTCCTGAGCATCCTCACGCCGACGGTCTGCCCCCTGACGACCTGGGAGAACGACTTCCGGGTGATGGCGGGGATGGAGCCGCTGGAGACCGGGTTCATCGACCACTACATCGACGGCATCTGGTACCCGGAGAGCTCGTCGACGCTGGTCCAGCTGGTGCTGGGGTCGATCGTGATCGTCTCCTGGATCGGCTTCTATGCTGGTCACCGTGCTGCTCGAAGGCTTTCACGCTGTTAAGCACGCGCTGCGCTTCGGCGGGCACGTGGACCCGTTGATCACGACGGACCTCGCCGCCGCGGTCGCTCTCGCCGAGACGCACGCCCCCGACCTGCGCGAGCGGTTCGCCGCCGCCACCGAGGTCGACCAGAACCACTTCAAGCTGCGCGTGGGCCGCACGCACCCGACGGGCGTCGCCGGGTTCGCCGAGCGGCCCGACCTGCCGTTCGACCGCCAGGCCCCGGTCGTGCTGCTGGACAACCCGCGCAACCTCGGCAACTTCGGCGCGGCCATCCGGGTGGCGGCGGGCCTCGACGCGGGTGGCGTGATCTCCACCGGGGACGTCGACCCGTGGCACCCCAACGTCCTGCGCGGCTCGGCCGGCCTGCACTTCGCGCTGCCCGTCGCGAAGGTCACGAGCCTCGACTTCGCCGGTGAGCTGATCGCCTTCGACGCCGACGGTGACCTGCTGAAAGGCCCGATCCCGGACGACGCCGTGCTGGCGTTCGGCTCGGAACGCCACGGCATCTCCGACGAGGTGCGCGCCCAGGCGTCCAGGATCGTCCGGCTGCCCATGCGCGAGAAGGTCAGCAGTTACAACCTGACAACTTCTGTGGCCATGGGCCTCTACCACTGGGCGATTCACCGAGCTTCTTGATCGGTCCAGTGCGCACCATGGCCAGGTGGTGATCGCGAAACTGCTGGCGGCGCGCGCGGGCGTCGCGGAGCGCGCGGTGTACTCCAGGCACCTGCGGAGGGTCTGGGGTGTGCCGGGCACGCTCCTCGGGGCGAGGGCGTGGCCCCCGCTCTTCCGAGACAAGATCCACACCAGCTTCAACTACTGGTGGCAGGCGCACCTGCTGGACTGCCTGATCGACGGCTACCTGCGCTCGCCCAACGAGCTGCGCAAGGCCGCGGTCACCAAGGTCGTGCGCGGCATCCGGGTCCGCAACGTCCTGGGCTGGACCAACGACTTCTACGACGACGTCGCGTGGCTCGGCCTGGCGCTGCAACGGGCCGAGCGCGAGGTCGGCGTCGCGAAGCCCAAGGCGCTCAACGCCATCGCCGAACAGCTGCGGGACGGGTGGACCGACCACGCCGGCGGCGGCATCTGGTGGAAGCGCAACGACGACTTCAAGAACGTCCCCGCGAACGGCCCGGCCGCGATCTTCCTGGCCCGCCAGAACGAACGCACCGACCTCGCCCGCGCCCGGTCCACTGTGGACTGGATCGAGGAGCACCTGGTCGACCCCGGCAACGGCCTCGCGTGGGACGGCCTGCACGTCCACCCGAACGGTGAGATCCGCGAGTACGAGAAGAACGTCTTCACGTACTGCCAAGGAGTTCTCATCGGCGCGTGCGTCGAGCTCGCGAAGCACGGCCAGACCGACAAGTGGCTCGACAAGGCCGCCCGCACGATCACGGCCGTGCACGACGACCTCGCCACCAACGGCGTGATCCGGGGTCAGGGCGGCGGGGACGGCGGCCTGTTCGCGGGCATCCTCACCCGCTACCTCGCCCAGGCCGCGCTGGTCATCCCCGACCTCGACCCGGAGCGGCACGAGACCGCCGACCTGGCCCGCGAACTCGTCGTGCAGTCCGCGGAGGCCGCGTGGTCCAACCGCGTGATGGCCGTCAGCGGTCCGCTGTTCGGTCCGGAGTGGACGGTCCCGGCGGACGAGAAGGAGGGCCGCGACCTGTCCGTCCAGCTCGGTGGCTGGATGTGCCTGGAGGCGGCCGCCCTGCTCGAACGCAGCGGTCTGGACGTCGCTACTGCTTGATCCAGCTCAGCAACGCCCTGGCGTCCTCGCGGAACTGCTCGGGTGAGTCGTCCAGCACGAACTCCAGCAGCGCGTTGCGGTCGACGCCGTCCCGCGCCAGCTCGGTCAGCACCGGTTTCCACAGATCACGGCGCTCGGCGAGCGGGAACCGCTCCTGGAACCCGCCGGGTCCCCACGAGAAGACGTGCGCCGTCACGGGTTCGAGCGTCCGCACCTCGTGCACGGCCGAGAACACGTCCTGACCGCCGCGCGGCTGCCAGTACGACACCACGCCGTCGACCTCGTCCAGCAGCTGCACCGTCGAGTCCAGCGTGTCCGTCAGCGTGTTCCGGTGGTACTCCAGCGCGATCTTGGTGCCCATCGCCTCGGCGTGTTCGACGGCGTGGTGCAGCGCGTCGATCACCGGGGCGCGGTCCGGCGTCTCCTCCGAGCCCGCCGTGCCGGCCCAGACCCGCACGAACGGCGCGTCCAGCTCGGCCGCGGTCTCCAGGACCGGCGCCAGGTCGGCGCGATCGGAGACACCGGCGCGGTAGTACGACCCGTACGCCGCCACCTTCAGCCCGGTGTCCAGCGCCCTGCGCGCCGCCGCGAAGTCGCCGGGCGGCACGTGCACGTCGCCGCCCCACTCCACGGCCTGCAGACCGCACTCCGTCGCGAGCTCGCCGATCTCCTCGACGGTGAGCTGCCGGAACGTCACCGAGACGAGCCCCGGGATCAGCATCCGCAGGACTGCCTGTGCATGAGGGAGGGCGAGAGCCGGATCGTCTCCGGTGGCCTCTCGGGGTCAGCGATGCGGGAGAGCAGCAGTTTCACCGCGGTCCGTCCGATCTCCTCGACTGGCTGGGCCAGTGTGGTGAGCGGCGGTTCGATCAAGGTAGCCCACTCGACCTCGTCGTAGGCCACGACGGCCAGGTCCGTGCCGAGCTTCAGGCCGCGGGCGCGTGCCTCGTGCAGCATGCCGACCGTGACGAGGTGGTCGGCCGCGACGACGGCGGTGGCCGGGTCCTCCTGGTCGAGCAGCGGCGCGAGCCAGCCGCTCTGCGAGACCAGCGCCTCGTCCCACTTCAGGCCCGCGCGACCGAGGCCGAGGCGGTAGCCGAGGATGCGTTCCTCGGTCGTCGCCACGCCCGCCTTGCCGCAGACGATGCCGATCCGCCGGTGACCGAGCTCGGCGAGGTGCCTGACCAGGCCCGACGTGGCCTGGACGTTCTCCGGCCCGACCTGGTCGATGTCCTTGGCGACGGTCAGCCGGTCCACCAGCACGGTCGGGATGCTGAGTCTCTTGAGCTCCGGCAGGACCAGGCTTCCGCCCCCTGCCGACGGTGTGAGCAGCAGCCCGTCGACTCTTCGCGAGCGCAGCATTCTGACCGCGGCCTGCTCGGACTCGGGGGTGTCCCGCGTGTCGATCAGCACGAGCGAGTAGCCGTTGCGAGTCGCCTCCGACTCGATGGCGGCGATCAGCTCGGCGAAGTACGGGTGGGAGACCAGTGACACGGCGAGGCCCAGCGACTTCGTGCCGCCCATGACCAGCGAACGCGCGATGGCGTCCCCCGTGTACCCGGTCTCGTCGATCGCCTTCTGGACGCGCTCGCGCGTGTCCCCGGCGACCGGCCGCGTCTCGTTGATCACGTGTGACACCGTGGTGATGGAGACCCCCGCGAGAGCCGCGACATCCCGCATGGTGACCATGGCCTGGGACCATACCCGTTTGGAGGAAGCCCAGATGGCAGCCGTGCTGTGTGTCGGGCTCACAACTCTCGACGTGACCCAACGGGTGGACGAGTTCCCGGATCCCGGACAGAAGATCCGCTCGCTCGGCGCCGCTCTCTCGCCCGGCGGTCCGGCGGCGAACGCGGCCCGCGCCGTCGCGGCGCTCGGTGGGCGGGCGTCGCTGCTCACCGCGTTGGGCGCCGACGCACTGGGTGAATTCGTCCAGGCCGCCCTGGAGCCCGTCCACGTGATCGCCGTCGCGGGGACGACACCGGTGAGCATGGTCGTCGTCCGGGACTCCGACGGCGAGCGCACGGTCGTCTCGCGGAACGCATCAGTGCAGGTAGTCGCGCCCGATCTGTCCGAATTGCTGGCCGCTGCGGACGTCGTGCTGGTGGACGGGCACCACGAGGGACTGGTGATCCCCGTCGCTCGTCAGGCGAAAGCTCTCGGATTGCCTGTGGTGCTCGACGCCGGGAGCTGGAAACCTGTCCTCGATCACCTGTTGCCGCTGGTGGACGTGGCCGCCTGCTCTTCCGGGTTCGAGCGGTCCGAGGCCGAGGTGCACTCCTTCGGGGTGCCGCTGGTCATTCGCACGCAGGGTGCGAAGCCGGTCACCTGGTCGCGGAACGGCTCGCGCGGAGAGCTGCCCGTGCCCGCGGTGGAGGTGAAGGACACGAACGGTGCCGGAGACGTCTGGCACGGCGCGTACGCCTTTGCGCTCGCGTCAGGGGCGGACCCGGTGGAGGCCATCGGGTTCGCGTCGGAGGCGGCCGCCGTTCGCGTCGGTGCGGTCGGGGACTGGGTTGAGAGGCTGGCGCGGTGGCAGGACAGCAGGTCAGGTTCGACGAGCTGCTAGAACGGGCTCGGGCGCTCGCGGACATGGGCGAGCGCAAGATTCTCGGCATCGGCGGCGCACCCGGTTCCGGCAAGTCGACACTCGCGCGGCGGCTGGTCGAGGCCCTCGACGGCCAGGCCGTGCTGGTCGAGATGGACGGCTTCCACCTCGCGCAGAGCGTGCTCGAACGGCTGCGGCTGGTCGAACGCAAGGGCGCGCCCGACACGTTCGACATCCCCGGCTACGTCGACCTGCTCGGCCGGATCAAGGCGTGCGGGCCGGACCTGATCTACGCGCCGGAGTTCCGCCGCGAGATCGAGGAACCGGTCGCCTGCGCCGTGCCGGTGCACCCGGACGTCCCGCTCGTCGTCACCGAGGGCAACTACCTGCTGCTCAACTACGACAAGTGGAAGCGCGTCCGGATCATCCTGGACGAGGCGTGGTTCCTGTTCATCGACGAGGACGTGCGCGTGCAGCGCCTGATCGACCGCCACCTGCGGTACGGGCGCACCTTGTCGGAGGCGGAGGAACGGGTGCTGCACGGCACCGACCACGTCAACGCGTTGATGGTGAACTCGTCGAAGGGATCAGCGGACCTGCTGATCACCGAGGTGCTTTAGGAACACACGATGGTGAAGCAGCCGAGCGCGTCGTTGTTGGACACGTTGTTGCCGCCGTCCGTGACAGCACCCGCCGGTGCCCACATTCCGTACTGGCCGTTGTTCTCACTCGTGTTCCTGCGCACGGTGATGTCGAGTGGAATAGGAACGTCGATTCGCAGACCGTCCCTGAGGTTGTCGGCGAATGTGTTCCGCTCGATCAGCAGCGGTCCGTTGAGCGTCTGAGAACGCACGGTCAGGCCGGCCTGCTGCATCTTCTCGAACCTGTTGCCGCGGATGACGCCGCTGACCGGCCGGTGGACGCCGAGCCAGACGCCGCCGCTGAACGTGTTGTTCAGCAGCTCGATCCGGCCGGTCGCGATGACCTCGGCGCCCTTCAGCTGACTGCCGCGGACGGTCAGCCGCTCCGACCCGCCGAGGGTGATCGGTCTCAGCGTGGTGTTGAGGACGTCGAGGTTGATCGCGCCGACGTAGTTGACGCTGTGGCTGCCGCCGCCCTGGAGGACCAGGTGGTCGGCGCCGATCTGGTTCATGCTGGTCGTGCTCTCCTGGAACTGGCAGCGCGTCCCGCAGAAGAGCCGCCACATGGTGACGGTGCTGCGCACGAACGTCACCGTCGTGCCGGGCCAGTCGCCGACCGACGCCGAGCTCGGCTGTCCCATGGTCATGTCGACGAACCGGGTGTTGGTCGCGTTGACCGCCTCGATCGTGCTGGGGATGGTGCCGCCCCGGACCGTCGTGCCGTCGACGTCGGTCATTCTGATGGCCGGACTGCCACTCAGGGTGTGTCCGTTCAGGTTGATTCTCAACCCGTTCGCACCAACGACGAGCGCGGGCTCGCCGGCGCAGCTCCAATCGCCCATCAGCGTGAAGTTCTGCGTGATTACTTGACCGCATTGCGGCATCGCTTGTGCCTGAGCCGGTGTTACTGAGCCGAACAGGGCAATTAATGTGACTAATGTGCTCGTCAAACGCATGACAGGCCTCCCCGCCCTTTTCATGGAAAGGACAGGTTAAGCACGTCTCGAACGATTTGTCGCTAGTTCGTTCCGACTTCGACCGTTTCGTCGATCGGCTTGGCCATCTCCTGGCGGTAACGCCAGATGCCCCAGCCGGTGCCACCCAGGAAGAACGCGATGCTGACGATGATGGCGGCAGTTTCGAGCCACGGGACCGACTGGATGATGCCGGCGCCGTAGTAGCCGGCCAGCACCAGCGTCGGCACCCACGCGATGGCGCCGATGGTCGTCGCCACCGTGAACTTCCTGAGGTCCATGCGCGCGGCGCCGGCGATGATGGGCGCCAGGGTGCGGATCCACGGGATCCAGCGGGCGAGCACGACGGCCCAGAACCCGCGGCGGTCGAGGAAGTCGCCCGCGCGTTTCAGGTTCTGCCGGTTCAGCACCTTGCCGCCCTTGCGCGCGAGCACCCGCGTGCCGGTGCCCCGGCCGATGTAGTACCCGACGAGGTTGCCGACGACGGCGATGACCAGGGCCGCGAGGGACAGCAGCCACGCCGACAGCTCGCTGTTGTGCGTCGCCAGCACCACGCCGGCGGCGAACAGCAGCGAGTCACCGGGCAGGAACAGCCCGAAGATGAAAGCGCACTCGACGAAGATGAAGCTGAGCACGATGACCCAGACGGCCACCGGACCAGCGGTCTCCAGCGAGGCGAAAGCGTGCGCCACGGTTAGTCAGCCTACGTCTTGCGGTGGGGGCGGCACGGCGACATCGGTCTGACGGGTTGTCTAAATCTGGGTTGAGCACACCGAGTCACCACGTGAACTTCCTTCCGCCGAGACAGCCGTCGAGTCGACCGGCCGAGTCGGACTAGCGTGGGACGCATGGAGACCTTGCTCGCGGAACTCCGCGCCGCCGTGGGTGAATCCGGCGTGTTGACCGACACCGACGTCACCGCGAGTTACCAGCGCGACATGATGCCGTTGGCCCCGCACGGCAGTCCGCTGGCCGTGGTGTTCCCCCTGAACACCGGGCAGGTGCAGGAGGTCGTGCGGGCGTGCGCTCGGCACGCCGTTCCGATCGTCCCCCGTGGCGCCGGCAGCGGTCTCTCAGGTGCCGCGAACGCGATCGAGGGCTGTGTCGTCCTGGTCATGACCAAGATGAACGCCATCGTGGAGGTCGACGCCGACAACCGCCTCGCGGTCGTCGAGCCGGGCGTGGTCAACCTCGACCTGCGCGGCCGCGTCGAGAAGGACGGCCTGTTCTACCCGCCGGACCCGAGCAGCTACGACTGGTGCACGATCGGCGGCAACCTCTCCACCAACGCCGGCGGCCTGTGCTGCGTGAAGTACGGCGTGACCACCGACTCGGTGCTCGGCCTCGAGGTCGTCCTGGCCGACGGCGAGGTGCTGCGGACCGGCCGTCGCACGGTCAAGGGCGTCGCGGGCTACGACCTCACGAAGCTCTTCATCGGCTCCGAGGGCACGCTCGGCGTGATCACCCAGGCGACGCTGGCGCTGAGGCCACTTCCGCAGGCGCCGGCCACGCTGGTCGCGGCGTTCAGCACCACGGCCAAGGCGGGTGCGGCGGTCAGCCGGATCGTCCGCGAGGGCCTGGTGCCGTCGCTGATGGAGATCATGGACCGCACGTCGATCGAGGCCGCCGAGACGTACCTGAAGACCGAGCTGGGCGCCGGGCCGGGCTGCGCGGCGTTGCTGATCTGCCAGTCCGACGCGGGCGGCGAGCAGGCGCGGCACGAGCTCCAGAAGATCGAGGAGATCTGCCTGGAAGCCGACCTCGTCTACGCGACCGAGGACGTCAACGAGGGCCGCGACCTGCTGACCGCCCGCCGCGCCGTGCTCACCGCGCTGGAGATCTACGGCTCCTGGCTGACCGACGACGTGTGCGTGCCGCGCACCCGCATCGCCGAGCTCATCCAGGGGTGCGAGGACATCTCGGCCGAGGTCGGGCTCAAGATCGCCGTCGTCGGCCACGCGGGCGACGGCAACATGCACCCGACGATCGTCTACGACCCGGCCGACGCCTCGCAGTTCGCACGGGCGCAGAAGGCGTTCGACGACATCCTCGCGGTCGGGCTGTCGCTCGGCGGCACGGTCACCGGCGAGCACGGCATCGGCAAGATCAAGCGCGAGTGGCTCGCGAAGGAGATCGGGCCGGTCGGGCTCCGGGTCCACCGCGAGATCAAGCGCGCGCTGGACCCGGACAACCTGTTCAACCCGGGATCCATGTTCTAGCGGCTTCCTCGACGTCCGCGAGCATCTTCTGCCGTTCCGCCGGCCCGAGGACTCGTCCTCGGGTGAGCACGGTGTGGATGCGTCTGGTGTTGCGGATGTCCGTGAGCGGGTTGCCGTCGAGCACGACGAGGTTCGCCTCGGCGCCGGGTTTGATCTTCGAGTTCCTGGTGGCGGCGTCGAGGACCGCTCTCGGGGAGAGGCCTGCTTCGGTCAGGAGCTCCAGCTCGTCGTGCAGCGAGAAGCCGGGAAAGGTGTAGGGGTTGCCCGCGTCCGTTCCGGTCAGGACCTCCACGCCGTGGTCGTGCATCTCGGCTGTCTGGTCCATGCGGCGCTTCAGGAAGTCGGCCTGCTGCCTGGTTTCTTGTGGTGTCGTGGGCGCCCAGCTCTTGAGGCTGTCGCGCCAGTAGTCGCGGTAGAAGGCCGGCAGGTACTTGAGGTTCGGGTCGTTCGCGAACCGGTCCGCCGGGCTGGAGAGCACGCGCATCGTGACCATCGTGGGGCAGAGCGCGGAGTTGTTGCGGCGCAGGCTGTTGGCGAGTCTCACAGCCTTGCTCCGGCTGTGCGACAGGGTTGCCTGCCGTTCGAACTCCAGCACCTGCTTGAACCACGCGAACGGGGTGGCCGGGTCGAGCGGCAGAGTCGCGATCGCCTGGCGCAGAAGGCTTTCTTCGGTGCTGGTGGCGAGCGGGAGGCCGTACATGTGCTCGAAGGTGCGCTGGCCGAGGTCGCTCGCGTCCCCCATCGCGACGTGGGCCGAGCAGTGCCCGGCGAAGGTGATCTCTTGTTTCGCGCACTCGTCCGCGATGGCCGCGAGCGTCGGCCGGTCCAGGTACGAGTAGACCTTCACGAAGTCCGCGCCCGTGGCGTTCCGGACGGCCTGGCGGCCTTCCTCGGGCGTGCTGACGATCGTCGCGCCGGGCAACGTCGAGTGCGGCCCGTCGATGATCGTGCTGGCGACCACGAGCTTCGGTCCCAGCGCCTCGCCGCGGTCGATGCGGTCGCGCAGGTCGTAGATCGGAGGGAACCCCCACATCTCGCGGATCCCCGTGACGCCGTTGACCAGGCACAGCGGCAGGGTGATCCGGTCCAGGTGCGCGCCGTGCACGTGCATGTCCCACAGCCCGGGGATGACGAACTTGCCGTGGAGGTCCAGCTTTTCGGCGCCGGGCGGCAGGCTTCGGGGGTTCGTCGCGAGAATCCTGTTGTCCGCCAGCACGATGGTGGTGTCCGGGCGGACGCCGGACGAGTCGATCACCGTCACCCCTCTGACGGCGGTGACGGTCGTCGTGGCCTCGGCCCGGCCCGGCAGCGCCACTGCCGCACCGAGCCCGGCCAGCCATCCCAGCACTTCACGTCGTGTGGTCATGCCGTTCAACCAACACCGTGACGTAACGGGAGACTCAAATCCTTTCGAGCACGTCCCTGGTCTCGGACGCCCACAGCGGGCTGGCGCTGAGCTCGACGAGGTCGGGAACCAGTCTGCGCCGCAACTCCGGCTCCAACGTGTCCCCGACGTACTTCAGCGCCGCCGCCACCTGCCACGCGTCCGGGCTCCGCAAAGCCTGGCGCAGCAACGCGATCCGGTCCTCTTGCCGTTGCACTAGCGGGACATGGCTTTCAACAACGAGTGCTGAGCGTCGTCGTGCCCCAACTCCCACATGAACGTGCCAAGCAACCCACGTGCGCGCGCGTAGTCCGCACGGAGCTTGATGGACCGAGGGTTCTCGAACGACACGAACTTCTTCTCCGCCGCGTTGTACAACCACGGCGACTGCGCCACGGGGTGCCAGTACTCCTTCCACCCCGGCGCGGCCTTGAGGCGGTTGACCTCGTCGTACCCGTCGACCCAGAACGCGCTGTCGTATGCCTGGTAGAGCCCGTGCTGCGGCCCCTCGGCCTTCACGTTGAAGCCACGACCGTAGAACGGCACGCCCAGCACCATCTTGTTGTTCGGAACCCCGTGGCGCTCGTAGTAGTTGATGGCGCCCACGACGTTGTTCCACCTGCGGTCGTCACGCGGCATCGGGTCGTTGGCGACCTCGCGGAAGCCGGCGTTGAACGTCGCCACGGGCGAGAAACCGGTGCCCAGGTCGTAGGTCATGACGTTGATGAAGTCCATGACCTTGGCGAGCTCGCGCAGTTCGAAGGACTTGGCCGGGTCGTACGGGCCGTCGGTTTGGAGGCGGCCGGCGGGGAGGGCGGCGGTGACCAGCTTCTTGGAGCCGAGCGCCTTGCGGAAGTCCTTGGTCAGCAACGTCATGTTGCGCTTGTCTTCCGGGCGGTCGGTGATCTCGGTGGGGCCGCCGTAGACCGGGAACTCCCAGTCGATGTCGATGCCGTCGAAGGTGCCGTCCTGGAAGAACAGCTCCTTGCAGGAGTCGATGAGGGTCTTGCGGGTGGTTGGGGTGAGTGACGCGTCGGAGAAGCCGCCTGCGCCCCAGCCGCCCAGGGAGATCAGGGCTTTGAGGCTGGGTTTGCGGTGTTTGAGGTCGCGGATGTCGGCGAAGTCCTTGGGGGCTGATTCGGCCGGCATCGTGCACTTGCCGTTCTCGATGGTGGAGAAGGCGTAGAAGAGGTGGGTGATGGGGGTGGTGGACGGGATCTGGGAGATGGGCTTGGAGCCGCTGAACCAGTTGCCGTAGTAGGCGCCGACAATCTTTTGGTGGGCGGCTTCGGCTGGTGCGGCGGTTGCCGGTGCGGTTGCGCCTGTTGAGACGGCGAGGGCGGTCAGGGTGACCGCCAATCCCTTGCGGAACAACGACATCTCTCGGTCCCCTCCCAGTGGTCCAGACCAGTTCGAACCTAGGGGCGGTGTCCGGTTTGCCGCAAGGTCGGGGGCGGAAACCGGTCCTATTGGCCCCTCGCGTCTTGTTGGTTGGGCTGCGGTTGCGAGAGTTGGTTGCGCGGGTCTCGACGAAAGACCTGGGGTGTGCGATTGGGGCTTGACTTCGGGGCCCTTGCGAGGTGCTGGTCGGCCGGAAAAGGCCGGGCTGAAAAGCGCCCGGCCGAGCTCGAGAAGCTAGCACCTCGCACCCAAAGTCAAGCCCCAATCGCCTTGAGCGGTGGAACCGGCTCTGTGGCGGGCATCAGCCCGTTCGGGCTCGCTTCGCTTCGCAACGCCAGGATTCGTAGGTGGTTGGCTCACGTCGGTGGCTGTCCGGTTGGCACCGCGCGCCGGGCCAAGACGGTGGTCGCCTTGCGTTGGCGACTGCGGTTGGGTCCTCGCCGTTCTCGTTTCCGGCAAGCAAAAGGCCCACCTGCCGGAGCTGGTGGGCCTTCTGCTTGCTGGTTTGCGGGTCAGCGCTCCACGCGCGGGATGACCTGCGTCGCGTCGTCGTGCTGGATCTGCGCCTGCATCACCTGCGTGATGTCGTCGGCCTCGGCCTCGACGAGGGCCTTCTTCTCCTTGCGGGCCTTGATCACCTCGATGATGATCGGCACGATCGACAGGAAGACGATGGCCAGGAGCGTGATCTCCAGGTTGTTCTTGATGAACGAGACCTGGCCGAGGAAGTAGCCGAGGATCGTCAGGCCCGCCGCCCAGGCGACGCCGCCGATGGCCGAGTACGTGAAGTACTTCTTCGGGTCCATCTTGCCGACGCCTGCCATCGCGGTGATGAAGGTGCGGACGATGGGGACGAAGCGGGCCAGGACGATGGCGCGGGCGCCGTACTTGTCGAAGAACTCCTGCGTCTTGTCGACGTACTCCTTCTTGAAGATCTTCGACTCCGGCTTGCTGAAGAGTGCCGGGCCTGCCTTCTGGCCGATGTAGTAGCCGACCACGTTGCCCACGAAGGCGCAGATCGTCAGGAGTACGCAGACGAGCCAGAGCGGGGTGTCGATGGTGCCCGCGGCGACGAAGAGGCCCGCTGTGAACAGCAGGGAGTCGCCCGGCAGGAAGAAGCCGACGAGGAGCCCGCACTCCGCGAAGATGATGAGGCACAACCCGATGAGCATGTACGGGCCGAGCCCGTTCAGCAGAACGGTGGGGTCCAGCCAGTCAGGGCCCAATGCAATCGTCACGCGCCCAACGGTACAGGTCAGCCGAGCGTGATCACCGCCGCCACCGTGCCCGCGGCCAGGCCCAGGAGCAGTGCGAGGCCCAGCACCCACCACAGGGAGGTGGGTGCCGGGGGCTCGTCGTCAAAACGGACAGGTACGGCAAATCCGGCATTTGTGCTGGTCGCCTGCGCTCTCAGCGCGTCGGTGACCAGTCGTTCCGGATCGTCTGCCATGCCACCTAGTCCTTCACCCACTCGCCCTTGACCATCACGTCCCGGGGCTTCAATTCTGCATCCAGGACTACCAGGTCCGCGGCGAGGCCGGCGGTGAGTCTGCCGGTGTCGAGGCCGAGGAGTTCGGCGCCGCGGGTCGAGGTGGCGTGTGCGGCCTCGACGAGGGACAGGCCGCAGGAGTTGACGGCGTTGCGGAACGCCATGTCCATCGTGAGGGTGCTGCCGGCGAGGGCGGCGCCTCCTGCCAACGTTGGAACGCCGTCGACGACTCGGACCTCCAGGCCGCCCACGTCGTACACGCCGTCGCCCACGCCCGCCGCCGCGATGGCGTCGGTGATGAGGATCGTGCGCTTCAGGCCCGCGTGGCGGGCCGCCAGGCGGACGGCGGTCGGGTGCAGGTGGACCAGGTCGCAGATCAGCTCGACGGTCACGCGGTCGTCGTCGAGCAACGCGCCGATGGGGCCCGGCTCGCGGTGGTGCAGCGGGCGCATGCCGTTGAAGAGGTGGGTGGCGACCGACGCTCCGGCGTCCACGGCCGGTCGGACCTGCGCCTCCGTCGCGTCGGTGTGGCCGATGGCCGCGATCACGTTCGAGTCCACGAGCTGGCGGACGGCCTGGACGGCGCCTTCCAGCTCGGGGGCGATGGTGATCATGCGGACGGTGCCCTTGCCGGCGTCGAGCAGCTTGGTGACCGCGGTCTGCTCCGGCGGGCAGAGGATGGCCGGGTCGTGCGCGCCGCAGCGGGCCGCCGAGAGGAACGGGCCCTCCAGGTGCACGCCCGCGACGACGCCCTCCTGGACCAGTTCGGCCAGCGCCGAGACCTGGTCCGCGAGTTCCGGGACCGGGCGGGAGACCAGCGAGGCCAGCAACGTCGTGGTGCCGTGCCTGCGGTGGGCCGCGGCCGCCTTGCGGATCTTCACCGGGTCGCTGCTGGTGAACGCGTCGCCGCCACCGCCGTGGCAGTGGATGTCCACGAAGCCGGGCACGATCGTGCCGCCCGCGACGTCCATCGTCTGGCCGTCCGGTGCGGTGCCCTCGCCCACGGCGGCGATCCGGCCGCCCGAGATGCTCACCCACCCGTTCTCGAGCACCCCCTCCGGCGTGACGACCCGACCACCGGTCAGGGTCACGTCGACTGGTCCACCCCACGTGCTCATCACGCCTCCAGCGTGTCGATGGCCAGCAGCGCCGCGCCGAGGAAGCCCGCCTCGTCGCCGAGCGCCGCGAGCCGAAGCTCCGGTCGGCGCTGGAAGGCGATCAGCCCGTCCAGCCTTTCCTTCAGGGGCTCCACCAGCAGGTCTCCTGCGAGTGCGAGCCCACCGCCGAGCACGACGGCCTCAGGACCGAGCAGCGTCGCCAGCACCAGGATCCCCCTGGCGAGCGCGTCCACGGCCTCGTGCCACACGGCGACGGCGTCCTGCTCCCCGTCACGGACCCTGCGCGCGACTTCAGCGGCGCCGTTGACGGGGGTGCCGGTACGTGCGGTGTACCGGCGGGCGATCGCCGCGGAGGACGCCACTGTCTCCACGCAGCCGATCTGGCCACAGGCGCAGGGCACGCCGTGGCCGACGTTCACATGGCCGATCTCGCCCGCGTAGCCCTCGCCGGCGAAGATCTTCCCGTCCAGCAGCAACGCTCCGGCGATGCCCGTCCCGATGGGCATGATCACCGCGTTGCGCAGGTCCCTGGCGGCACCCATGCGGCATTCGGCCAGGCCCGCCGCGCGCACGTCGTGCCCGAACGCGGTGGGCACGCCCAGCCGTTCGGACAGGACCTCGGCGAACGGGAACTGGCTCCACGGGAGGTTGGCCGTGTACACGCCGACGCCCCTGGTCTCGTCCACGATGCCCGGCGCCACGACTCCCACGGCGTCGATCTCGTGCTCGGAGGCGTTGCTGAGCTCCTCGACGAGCTCGGCGATGATGTCGAGCAGCGGCTCCAGCTCACCGGGAGTCGCCCGGCGAGCGTGCTTCACCGCCGCCACCGCGTCCGAGGTGCCGGAGACGAGCGCCGCCTTGGTTTCGGTGCCACCGATGTCAACGGCGACCACGTGTCTGCGTGCCACGGGAACTGATCCTGCGGCATGGGAGGCCTATTGGTCTATACCAAGTACCGATTTGGGCGCGTGGTCTTACGAGCTGAAATCGCCCGCAACGGGCAAATCGCCTCTGGCAGGGGAAACGGGGAACTTCGCTTACTACTGAGGAAGACCGGTCCGGTCACCGGTTGTGGTCGCCGCCGGTCGGAGGCGGCGCGGTACCCGCGGACGGCAGGGGGTTGTCCAGTCACGACGACGGGGCGGGTGCCGACTCGCCGGCACCCGCCCCGTTGATCGTCGGAGTGCGCTCAGCCCGCCATGATCTTCTGCAGGGCGTCGAGCGCGCGGGACGCCGTGGACTTCACGGTGCCCTTCGAGATGCCGGTGGCCTCGGCGATCTCCGCCTCGGACAGGTCGCCGTAGTAGCGCAGCACGAGCACCTCGCGCTGCCGCGGCGGGAGCTGCTGCAACGCCTTGACCACGGCCTGGTGCTCCGCGGTGAGCATCGCGAGCGACTCGGCCGACCGCGCGTTCGCCACGTGCGGGGGCGTGTAGTCGCGGGCGGTCTTGCGGCGGCGCAGCACGCTGCGCGAGCCGTTGACCACGGCCGTGCGGAGGTAACCGACGGCGGCCTGGGAGTCGCGCAGGCCCTTCCAGTTGCGGTGCAGGCCGGTGAAGGCCTCCTGGACGACGTCTTCCGCGGTCGACGGCTCGTCCACGAGCAGCAGCGCGAGCCTCACGAGGCGCATGCGGTGCTGCTTGTACAGGTCTTCGAGCGTGAGGGGCCCTGTGGGAGGTCCTGCGACGCCGTCCTTGATTCGCAGGTTGGTCAGGGTGTCCTGCACGGTGCGCGGGGTTTCTTCGCCAACCACAAGGTAGGACGGTACCGGTCAGCTTCACTACGGTGGTGGCATGGCCCGCTTTGCTGTCGAATTGGTGTTCGGTCCCGACCGTGAGAAGCGTCTCTCGGTACGCCCGGAACACCGCGAGTACATCGCCTCTCTCGTCGAGAAGGGCGTGGTCCTCGCCTCAGGCCCGTACGCCGACGACACCGGCGCGATGATCGTCTACGAGGCGGCGGACGAGGCCTCGCTGAAGGAGATCATCGCCGCCGACCCGTACACGCCCGCGAACGTCGCCGAGTGGCGCATCCGCGAGTGGAACGTCCTGCTGGGGTCCTGGCTCACCGACTAGCAGCCTGCCCGCCGGGCCCGACCAGGCCTGATGTGTCGCTCGCGGCCATCTGCCGGTCGGCGTCCGCGATCTCCGCGACCGCCTGGCGGTCCACGACCACCGGCGTGAACGCGCGGAAGTACTTCAGAGCGCCGACCCAGCCGGGGACGTGGACCGCCTTCGAGCGCTTCTCGATGCCCCTGACCACGGCTTTTCCGACGTTGCGGACCGGGTACTTCTTGCTCGCGAGCCCCGGCATGCCCTGGCGCAGCTTCCCGAACACCGGGTGCTCGTCGGCGCTGTTGACCATGTCCGTGGAGATCCACGAGAAGTACGCGGTGCCGACGCCGACGCCCAGGTGCCTGACCTCGGCGCGCAGGCTGTCCGCAAACGCTTCGCTGCCCGCCTTGGCCGCCGAGTAGGCCGCGTTGCCGGGGATGTGGACGATCGCCGCGAGCGACGACACGACCAGGCAGTAGCCGCGGCTCCTGATCAGGTGCGGCAGCGCCGTGCGGACCGTGCGCCACACGCCGAGCAGGTTGACCTCGATGACCCGTTCGAACGCCTTGGGGTCCATCGACCGCACGAACCCGGTGGCCGCGATGCCCGCGTTCGCCACCACGACGTCGATGCCGCCGAAGTGGGCCGCGGCCTCGTTCATCACGCGGTCGAGCGCGTCCCAGTCCGTGACATCGGCTTCCCACGCCTTGCCGCCGGTCTGCCGCGCCACCTCTTCGAGCCGGGCTTTCTCCAGCCCGACGAGCGCGAGGCGAGCCCCGCGCGCGGCCAGTTGCCTCGCCACCTCGGCGCCGATGCCCCTGGCCGCGCCGGTGATCAGTACCACCTTGCCCGTGACGTCCATGCCGTCACGGTAACGCAACCTACTCCTGGTAAGCTACTGGCAAGTTAAATTGCGCTGAGGCGGTCGACCTCGGCCTGGGAGAGCTCCAGCGAGAGCAGTGGCGTGAGGTCGCTGAGCTGCTCCAACGTGCGGGCGGACGCGATCGGCGCGGCGATCGTCGGCTGCTGGGCGAGCCACGCCAGCGCCACCGCGGCGACGGTCGTCGAGTGCGTCTCGGCCAGCTCGTCGAGGACTTCGAGGATCTGCAGGCCGTGCTCGTCGAGGTACTTCGACGCGGCACCGGCCCGTGCGCTCTGGACCTCGACGCCCGGCCGGTACTTGCCGGTCAGGAAGCCCTTCGCGAGCGACCAGTACGGCACGGTCGCGAGCCCGTGCTCGGCGACGACCTGCTGCAGGTCGCCCTCGTACTTGTCCCGGCTGACCAGGTTGTACTCGGGCTGCAACGCCACGAACTTCGCGAAGCCCTCGCGTTCCTGGATCTCCAACGCCTGCGCGAGCCGTTCCGCGGAGAAGTTGGACGCGGCGACGTAGCGCACCTTGCCGTCGCGGACGAGCTGGTCGTACGCGGCGAGCGTCTCCTCCAGCGGCGTGCCCAGGTCGTCGCGGTGGTTGTAGTAGAGGTCGATGTGGTCGATGCCGAGCCGCTTCAGCGACCGTTCGGCGGCGGTCAGCACGGTCTCGCGCTTCTGGTTGTCGAACCCGGCGAGCATGCCGACCTTCGTGGCGACCACGACGTCGTCGCGGTTGCCGCGCGCGGCCAGCCACCTGCCGATGATCGTCTCCGACTCGCCGCCGGAGTTGCCCTCGCCCCAGGCCGAGTACACGTCGGCGGTGTCGACGAAGTTCCCGCCCGCCGCGAGGTAGGCGTCGAGCACGGCGAACGACTGGTCCTCGTCGGCCGTCCACCCGAACACGTTGCCGCCCAGGCAAAGGCGTGAGACGGACAGGTCAGTGCTGCTCAAGATCGGCATACTGCGAACGGTAGTCCTTCACGAGAACGGGAGTTCGGATGTTGGGAACGTTCGGGGTCTGGGGTCACCACCAGGCGCTGGCCGCGCAGTTCGGCGAGCTCGAAGCGCTCGGGTTCGGCACGCTGTGGCTGGGCGGCTCACCCGGCCTGGACGCGGTCGAGCAGGCGCTGGCCGGCACGGAGTCGATCACGATCGCCACCGGCATCGTCAACGTCTGGCAGACCGAGCCGGAGGAGGTCGCCGCCGAGTTCCGCCGGTTGGACAGCGACAGGTTCCTGCTCGGCGTCGGCGTCGGGCACCGCCAGCTCGACCAGGCCTACGAGAAGCCGTACGACAAGCTCGTCGGCTACCTCGGCCGGCTCGACGTGCCCGCCGACAGGCTGGTGCTCGCCGCGCTCGGCCCGAAGGTGCTGAAGCTCGCCGCCGACCGGACCGCGGGCGCGCACCCGTACCTGGTGCCGGTGGAGCACACGGCCGAGGCGCGCGAGGCGTTGGGCGACAAGCTCCTCGCGCCCGAGGTGACCGTGGTCGTGGACGCGGACCCGGAGGCCGCGCGGGCGGTCGCGCGCGAGAAGCTGGCCATCTACTTCACGCTCACGAACTACGTGAACAACTGGAAGCGCTACGGGTTCTCCGACGAGGACGTGCAGGGGTCGGACCGGCTCATCGACGCGTTGGTCGCGCACGGCACCCCGGACCAGGTGGCCGAGAAGCTCCAGGCGCACGTCGCCGCCGGTGCCGACCACGTGGCCGTCCAGTCGCTGAACGGCCACTACGCGGAGCTCGCGTCGGCGCTCGGGCTCAAGCGCTGATCTGGACGCCCTTCCAGAACGCCACGTGGCCCTTGATCTGCTTCGCCGCGTCCTTCGGCTCGGCGTAGTACCAGGCCGCGTTGGTGTTCTCGGCGCCGTCGACCAGCAGCGAGTAGTAGTTGGCGTCGCCCTTCCACGGGCAGTGCGAGGTGTGGTCCGTCGGCTTGAGCAGGGCCGGGTCGACGGACTCGAGCGGGAAGTAGTGGTTGCCTTCGACCACGACGGTGTCGTCGCTCGAAGCGATGATCTTGCCGTTCCACTGCGCGGTTGCCATGCCTTCCACTATGCCCCTACTCACGGGTAGTGCAGACCGGCTGGTCAGCTGGTACTTGATCGATCACTCTGTGAGGGCGGCCACTGTTACGGCCCCGTGACACCGGCTCGTAGGATGCGGGCTGACACCCGTTCAGGGCGCCTGAGGAGGACCACCGATGCCCATCGCAACTCCCGAGGTCTACGCGGAGATGCTGGACCGGGCCAAGGCGAACGAGTTCGCCTACCCCGCCATCAACGTCACGTCGTCGGAGACGCTCAACGCGGCTCTGCGCGGCTTCGCCGAGGCTGAGAGCGACGGCATCATCCAGGTCTCGACCGGCGGTGCCGAGTTCGCCTCGGGCACCAAGGTCAAGGACATGGTGACCGGTGCCGTCGCGCTCGCCGAGTTCGCGCACGTCGTGGCCGCGAAGTACCCGGTGAACATCGCGCTGCACACCGACCACTGCCCGAAGGACAAGCTCGACGGGTACGTGCGTCCGCTGATCGCCATCAGCCAGGAGCGTGTCGACAAGGGCGGCAACCCGCTGTTCCAGTCGCACATGTGGGACGGCTCCGCCGTGCCGCTGGAGGAGAACCTCCAGATCGCGTCCGAGCTGCTCGACCTCTCCGCCAAGGCCAAGCTGGTCCTGGAGATCGAGGTCGGCGTCGTCGGTGGCGAGGAGGACGGCGTCGACAACGAGATCAACGACAAGCTCTACACGACGCCCGAGGACTACCTGAAGACGATCGAGGCCCTCGGCGCCGGCGAGAAGGGTCGCTACCTGCTCGCCGCGACCTTCGGCAACGTGCACGGCGTCTACAAGCCGGGCAACGTGAAGCTGCGTCCGGAGATCCTCAAGCAGGGCCAGGACGTCGTGGCGGAGAAGCTCGGCCTCGCGGCCGGCTCGAAGCCGTTCGACCTGGTCTTCCACGGCGGCTCCGGCTCGCTGCTCGAGGAGATCCACGAGGCCGTGTCGTACGGCGTCATCAAGATGAACATCGACACGGACACGCAGTACGCGTTCACCCGTCCGATCGCCGCGCACATGTTCGCGAACTACGACGGTGTGCTGAAGATCGACGGCGAGGTCGGCAACAAGAAGACCTACGACCCGCGCAGCTACCTCAAGGCCGCCGAGACGGCCATGGGCGCCCGCATCGCGCAGGCGTGCGAGCACCTCAAGTCGTCGGGCCGCATGATCGCGGGCTGATCTCCGGCTTGGTGAAAGGCCCCCGGCTTCGTGCCGGGGGCCTTTTTCGTGTCAGCGGAAGGCTTCGACGTGGCGCGCGGTCCAGTCGGCGAACGTGCGCGGGGCGCGGCCGAGCACCTTCTCGACGTCCGGGCTCACCGCCACCTCGTCCGGGGTGGGCGAGCCGATGATGTCCAGGGTGTCGTCGGCGAGCTCGCCGGGCATCAGCTGTTCCATGCCCGCCTTGGCCTCGGCGCGGGTGAGCTCGTGGAACCGCACGGGTTCGCCCAGCGCGTCCGCGATCACCTCCGCCTGCTGCCTCGGCGTGATCAGCTCCGGCCCGGTGAGCTCCAGGACGCCGTCGCGGTCGCTGAGCAGGGCGGTCGCCGCGACCTCGGCGATGTCCGCCGGGTCGATGATCGGCAGGCCGGTGTCCCCGAACGGCGCCGCGACGGTCCGTTGCGCGCGCACCGACTCGGCCCACCACAGAGCGTTGGACGCGAACCCGCCCGGCCGCAGCACCGCCCAGCTGAGGCCGGACTCGCGCAGCACGTCCTCAAGCGCGCGCAGCTCGACCCTCGTCGTGCCGAACGGCCTGGTCCGCACACCCAGCGACGACAGCAGCACCACCCGGCTCACCCCGTGCGCGGCGGCCCGTTCGATGAGGGCCGCGGGGCTGGCGCCGACGGCGTGCAGGTCGCCGGACAGCAGCAGGAACAACGCCTTCGCGCCGTTCAGGTCGAGGCTCTCCGGGTCGGAGAGGTCCGCCACCCGGTGCCGCACGCCGTCCGGCACCTCCGCCGCGTGCCGCGACACCGCCACCACCTGCTCGCCGGCCTCGGCGAGCGCCTTCGTGAGGGGTCGTCCGACGTTCCCGGTCGCCCCGGTCACCACGATCATGTCCAGCTCCTTCGTCGTTGTGCGGACGACGCTAGGAACCGGGCTTACTTTTCGTAAGGACGTACCTGGAGGTAAGCTCCAGACGTGGAGGTCGGAAAACAGTTCACGCTGGCCGGCGCGTCAGGGCGGTATGAGGTGTTTCACACCACCTGCCCCGCGCGCGAGATGGTCGACCACGTCACCAGCCGGTGGGGCATCTGGGTGCTGATCTCCCTGCAGACCAACGACCTCAGGTTCTTCGAGCTGCGCGAGAGCATCGTCGGCATCAGCGAGAAGATGCTGTCCCAGACGTTGCGCGGCCTCGTCGCCGACGGCCTGATCTGGCGCAGGGTCGAGCCGACGACCCCGCCCCAGGTCACCTACGGGTTGACCGAGTTCGGGCGGGACGTCGGCGAGCCGCTGGCCGACCTCTTCGGCCGGATCACCAGCAGGTTGTCAGCCCAGCTCGAGGCGTGACCCGAGCAGCTGCGGCCGGCGGATCAGCAGGTCTCCCGCCGTCCACAGCACCGCCAGCAGCACGGCCGTGACCGCCGCCGACGAGAACGAGATCGGCGGCCCCCACAGGTACTCCTGCTGGAACCAGATCCCGACGTACCCGACCGTCGTGACGGCGGCGGACCCGAGCACCGCCTTGGCGGGCGTCGGCAGGTCGAGCGCGTGCGCCGCGTCGATCGCCAGTCCGACCAGCACCAGGAACAACGGCACCGCGGACTTGGGGAAGTCGATCCCGGCCAGCATCGGCCAGATCAGGCACCGGTAGGCGACGTACCCGCCGGCGACCGCGGTGGCGGCCCACCTCCGGTCGATCGTCCGGCGCGCGACCACCAGCACCAGCGCCGCCGCGACCAGCCCCCACACCGGGTAGACCCAGTCCGCGATGGGCAACGCGAAGTGCACCACCGCCTCCCGTCCGACCGGCACGCCCAGCTGGTCGGCGGCGAACTGGAGCAGGATCGGCTCGGCCTCGGCGCGGCCGCTGTCGTAGGCCTGCAACGCGCGCACGCCGTACTCCTGGTGCTGGTTGGGGAACCAGACGTTCTCCAGGAAGAAGAACCACAGCGCGGCCAGCCCGAGGGTGTGTGCGCGGCCTTCGGAGAAGTACTTCATCCACCCGCGGATCGCGCCGGCGAGCATCACGGCCGTACCGAGGTACAACAGCGCGTGCGACCCGCTCCAGCTCGTGATGTCGAGCCCGTTGATGCGGTGGTTGATGATGTCGATCGGCAACGCGATGAGGAAGATCCCCGACCCCACCTGCATCAACCGGATCGTCCACCGGTCGCCGCCATACCCGGTGAACGTGTGGAACAGCGTGAGCGCCACCACGATGACCGTGCCGACCGTGTTGATCAGGTGCGGCGGCGCGAGATCGTCGCGCAACCACTTGAAGTGCCAGCTCACGTCCCACGACGACCCGATCAGCTTGAGCAGCAGACCGACCAGCCACCACCGGTACAGCAACCGCGTGAGCTCGGCGGGCGTCTCCCTGCCCGGGAGCCCGCGCGCCCAGTACTTCGTCCTGAAGTCCCTTGCCCCCTGGATCATCCGCACATCATGAGCACGGTCGCGGCGATCAGACAGGGCGAACGCCCCTGGTTTTACCCTGATGTTTCCAATTCGTGTGCACGATGGAGTGAACGAGGTTGAAGTTCCGTGCCTCGCCTCGGCAAGGTGCACGGCCATGAGCTCTTCTGACATCGACGACCGTTACAAGGCCACCCCGAAGCAGCGGATCATCGCCGGCGTACTCGTCACCGTGCTGATGCTGGCCGTCATCGCCGCCGTCGTGCGGATGTTCGTTTAAGCCTGGTTCGTCGCATGCGGCACGATGGGTCGCATGGTTGAGAACCTCCTCGGGCCCGAGCCGACCCGCCTTCCCGACCGTCCGGAGGCGCAGGCCGCCGCTGACGGTGGCACCGACCCCGCCAAGATCGTCCGGGCGTACCCCGACTTCTCCGAGGCCTGGGCGCTGCTGGCCGAGCGCGCTCTGCACGCCGGTGACCCCGTTGCTGCCTACGCTTACGCCCGCACCGGGTACCACCGCGGGCTGGACCAGTTGCGGCGGTCCGGGTGGAAGGGCTTTGGCCCTGTGCCGTGGGACCACCGGCCGAACCAGGGCTTCCTGCGGGCGCTTGCGGCGTTGGCGCTGGCCGCCCGGGAGATCGGGGAGGACGAAGAGTGGGAGCGCTGCTCCAAGTTCCTGGCTGATTCCGACCCGAAGGCGCCTGCGGCGCTGGGGCTCGCCTGATTTTCGATCTTGTCGGACCCTCTGCGTAGGTTGAGTTGCGGGGGGTCCTTGTGTCAGGGGGACGCCTGCGTCAGCGTGCGTTCCCCTGTTGCGTGCGGCGGGTTTCTGTTGCGTGCTTCCCCTGGGGCTCTGCCCCAGACCCCGGCAATCTGATCAGGGGGTAGCGCTGCCTGTGGGCTGATGGCACGCCTGTTTCGTAGGGCGGCTGCCTGTTGGTTTGTTGGTTGCGTTGGCGGTGGGGTCCCATCACGAGTCGAGCCAAGAGCGGGCCACACCTGGACGGGTCTGTCAAACAGACGAAGAGCGTGTCTGTTTGACAGACCCGTCCAGGTGCAGCAAGAGCTGTGGCGCGACTCGTGATGGGACCCCACCGCCGGGCCTTCTTGGCTCAAAGCGAAAAGCAAAAGCCAAGAGCCTCGGCTTCGCCGTCGGGTCGGCTCGCCTTCGGCTTCGCGGTGATCAGGCCGACCCGTGCCACGCGCTCAGGCAACTCTCCTCTCGTATCCCCTCACGGGCACCCGACCTCCCAGCGGTCGAAATGCCGTGATCGTCCTGAATGGCGCGTTCCCGCCTGTGATGTTGCTTCCTCCCGCTTCCCCGGCGGCTCCGCAGGTTGTGACCGGTCGCCGTTGCCTCAAGACTTGGCGGCGGCACAGTCGAGCGAACGCAGGGGTGACGTCGTGGGCGCGGTCAGAGAAGCGGTCGGCCGGGGGTTCGGCCGGTGGCGCGCGGCCGCGTTGCCGATCGTCCAGTGCGGACTGTCGGCCGGGATCGCCTGGCTCGTGGCGACGATGGTCATCGGCCACCCGCACCCGTTCTTCGCCCCGATCGCCGCGGTCGTCTGCCTCGGTGTCTCGCTCGGGCAACGGCTTCGCCGCGTCGGCGAGTTGGTCGTCGGCGTCTCGGTCGGCGTCGGGGTGGGGGACGCGCTGATCAGCTGGATCGGTAGCGGACCTTGGCAGATCGCGTTGGTGGTGGCGCTCGCGATGTCCGCGGCCGTGTTGCTGGACGGCGGGTCGGTGATCGCGCTCCAGGCTGGCAGCAGCGCGGTGCTGGTGGCTACGCTCCTGCCGCCCAGCGCCGGTGGCGGGTTCGACCGCATGATCGACGCGCTGACCGGCGGGCTGGTGGGGCTCGCGGTGGCCGCGTTGATCCCGGCGAACCCGGTGACGGTGGCGCAGCGGCAGCTCAAGACGCTGACCGCGACGCTCAGCGGGGCGCTCAAGAACATCGCCGCGGCGCTGGAGGAGAAGGACGCGGTCAAGGCCGCGGGTGTGCTGGCCGAGCTGCGGACCAGCCAGACCACCATCGACGACTACAAGTCCGCGCTGCAGACCGGCAGCGAGATCGCGAAGATCGCGCCCATCCGGTGGCGGTCGAAGGACGAGCTCAAGCGGTACCAGACGGCGGCCGGGCCGGTGGACTACGCGATCCGCAACACCAGGGTGCTGGCGCGCAGGACGATGGCCGCGCTCAAGGCCGACGAGAAGATCCCGGACGGCGTGCCCGAGGTGCTGGTGGAGTACGCGAAGGCCGTGGAGTGCCTCAAGGGAGAGCTGGAGAAGGGCAAAGAGCCGAAGCAGACGAGGGAGGCCGTGCGGGACGCCGCGCGGAATCTCACCGCGCGGCGCCTCGGCGGGGACGGGTTCTCGTCCAAGGTCGTGCTGGCCCAGATCCGCAGCGTCGCCGTGGACCTGTTGCAGGCGACCGGGTTGAGCCGGAGCGAGGCGATGGAGGCGTTGCCGCCGCTCAGCCCTCCGGCCGATGCAGGAGCCCGTGCAGAAGAGAGTGCACCTGCTCGTGATCACGAGGGTCGTTCAGGACGCACGAACCGCCCGTGATCGCGTACCACTCCTCCGCGCCCTCGTAGCGGACCAGCGCGCGGAGCTTTCCGTCCTCGGAGAGTTCCGTGCACAGTTCGAGGTCTCCGGTGACGACGCCGACCTCGTCGGTCATCACGCCACCGGGGCCTGCCACGAAGAGCGTGGAGAGGGACGCCATCAGCACCTTCCGAGCATGCCCGTCAGTTCGGTCTTCTCCGCCGAGTTCACGCTGAGGCTCCAGCGGTACTTGGTGTGTACCCACATCTTGGCGTAGGTGCACCAGTAGGACGTCAGCGGAGGCTTCCACGTCGCGGGCGTCTGGTCGCCCTTCGCCTGGTTGACGTTGTCGGTGACCGCGATCAGCTGCGGGCCTGACATGTCGTTCGCGAACGACTGGCGCTGCGCGGTGGTCCAGGAGGCCGCTCCCGACCGCCAGGCGGCGGCCAGGGGCACGATGTGGTCGATGTCCACGTCGGAGGCCGCCGACCAGGTCGCGCCGTCGTACGGCGAGAACCAGCGGCCCGAGGTGGCGGCGCACGCGGAGTCCGTTACGACGTTCGTGCCGTCGCGCTTCAGAACGGCCTCACGGGTGTTGCAAGTACCCGACTGGGTGATCCAGTGCGGGAACTTGTCACGCGAATAGCCCGTCATCGAGCCGTCCGCCCGAACGGTGAGTCCGGCTAATTCCGACTTGGCCGTGGCGGTGCTGGGGATGTTCGGTGGTGTCGCCAGTGCAGGGGTAACAAAACCAAAGGTCAGTGCCACTGCGGCAACTGAAACTCCAATGATTCGGTTAACTTTTGACATCGTCCCGACCTTCCTTGTTGGAAAGTGATCGGGACCTACCCTCAGTCACATTCTGAAATTGCGCAATGCCTTCGAGTGACCCTCAAGTGAATGAAAGGCGGACTACTAGAGCCCTCGCACGAGCCTCAAGTCCTCGGTGTGCCGGTACCAGGTCCACTTGTCCATCGGCCGCGGGTGCTTCACGCCGTCCAGGGTCACCGTCGTGGGCAGGCAGCCGAGCTGGAACGCGCGGGGCCGGCTCACCCGGACCTTCGACCCGATCAGCCGCTTGTTGACGATCCGGATCTGCAGCCCGAGGCCGCCGTCGGGGTCGGGCGTGCACTCCACCCGGGACGCCTGCCCGCGCAGTACGTTGTCCGCGTCGCTGTAACCAACGCCACGCACCGGCGACAACACGCCGAGACCCATCAACACTCCGCCGACGTCGTCGCGGACGAGCGGAACGGGATCCACGTCACCGTTCAGGGCGACGTCCAGCGCCCGTCCCTGGTCGGTCGAAAGCCCCCAAAGCGCGGCAACGGACGAATCGGCGACGGGTACGTACCCGAGTGCCACCGAGCCGAGCTTCTCCTTGCGCAGCAACCGCAACGCGACCGCGGCGAGGTCCGCGTCGGTGCCCACCACGACGAGTCGTGAGGCGTCCAGATGTTGATCAACGTGGTCCTTGCCGGGGCGGGCTGGGACGGCCACCACGTCGTCACGTTGAGCGATCATTGGCGACTGCGTGTTTCCGCAGGCCAACACGATTCCGCGCACGGTCATCTCCTGGTCTACCCTCACTTACCGGCATTCGCTCGAACCAGTCCAAGTGCTTGGAGTTTCACATGCCGGCCGTCGTGCTGATCGGTGCCCAGTGGGGCGATGAGGGCAAGGGCAAGGCCACCGACATCCTCGGTGAGCGTGTCCAGTGGATCGTTCGCTACCAGGGCGGCAACAACGCGGGTCACACCGTCGTCCTCCCGGACGGTCAGAAGTTCGCCCTGCACCTCATCCCGTCCGGCATCCTCACGCCCGGCGTGAAGAACGTGATCGGCAACGGTGTCGTGGTCGACCCCGGCGTGCTGCTCACGGAGCTCGCGGGCCTGGAGGAGAAGGGCGTCGACACCAGCGGTCTGCTGATCTCGTCGGACGCGCACTTGATCATGCCGTACCACGTGGCCATCGACAAGGTGACCGAGCGCTACCTGGGCAAGGCGAAGATCGGCACGACCGGTCGCGGCATCGGCCCCGCCTACCAGGACAAGCTCGCCCGCGTCGGCGTCCGGGTGCAGGACCTGCTGGACGAGAAGATCCTCCGGCAGAAGGTCGAGGCCGCGCTGGACTTCAAGAACCAGGTGCTGGTCAAGGTCTACAACCGCAAGGCGCTCGACCCCGAGCAGGTCGTCGACCAGGTGCTCGAGCACGGCCAGCACTTCGTCCACCGCATCGCGGACACCCGCCTGCTGCTCAACCAGGCGCTGGACCGCGACGAGATCGTCGTGCTGGAGGGCTCGCAGGGCACCCTGCTCGACGTCGACCACGGCACCTACCCGTTCGTCACGTCGTCGAACCCCACGAGTGGTGGCGCGACCGTCGGTTCCGGTGTCGGCCCGACCCGCATCAGCACCGTGATCGGCATCCTGAAGGCGTACACGACCCGCGTCGGCTCCGGTCCGTTCCCGACCGAGCTCAACGACGACATGGGCGAGTACCTGCGCAAGCAGGGCGGCGAGTTCGGCGTCACGACCGGCCGCAGCCGCCGCACCGGCTGGTTCGACGCCGTGATCGCCCGGTACGCGAGCCGCGTCAACGGCATCACCGACTACTTCCTCACCAAGCTCGACGTGCTCTCCGGCCTCGAGAAGGTGCCGGTCTGCGTCGCGTACGAAGTGGACGGTCGCCGCACCGACGAGATGCCGATGACGCAGACCGACGTGCACCACGCCGTCCCGGTCTACGAGGAGCTGCCCGGCTGGTTCGAGGACATCTCGCACTGCCGTTCGTTCGACGAGCTGCCCGCGAACGCCAAGGCGTACGTCGAGTACCTCGAGAGCATCATCGGCGCGCGCGTCTCGGCGATCGGCGTCGGCCCCGGCCGCGACCAGACGATCGTCCGCCACGACGTGCTCAGCTGAGAGCCCGTTTCTGGGCCTCGACCAGCGCGGTCTGCGTGGCCTCCAACTGGTCGAGGCCCTTGATGAACTCACCCGCCATCGTGCCGTCGTCGGGGCCCCTGTCGCGGAACACGACGAGGCACGAGCGGGTGCCGTTCTCCAGCGCCCGCAGCCCTTCGGTCCACGACGTGGCGATCTTCGGGTCCGGCGGCAGCGGGAACGGCTCGCGCAGCACCGGCCCGAGCGCCTCGCACCCGGCCGCGATCGCCGCCGGGTCCGCGGCCCGCACGCCGACGAACACCTGGTCCTGCGCCCTCACCACGGCCATCATCCGGTCCCAGCCGCCGCCGTAGATCCACGTGTTCACGGCCTCGTCGGTGTCGACCTTCGTCTCGGTCGGCGTCGGCGGCACCAACGACACGGCCTCCTCCTCCGGTCGCGGCCACCACAGCGACACCGCCACGCCCAGGACCGCGATCGCGACCGCCCAGAACGGCCGTGAGCGCTCGTAACCCCGCTGGAGGCCCCAGCCACCCGCGGCGAGGGCCGCGATCGTCCCCAGGACCGGCAGGAGGTGGTGCGGCCGCGCCGCGAGGGCGCTGTCCACTTCGGACCCGTCGAGGTGCGTCAGCCAGATCGCCGCCGTCCCGGTCAGCGCGATCAGCCACGCCGCCAGCAGCGCGCCCACCCGGTCCAGCCGGGCCGCCGGCACCACGACCGCCACCACGGCCACGACCGCGCCGAGCTGCCAGGCCGTGGCCACGAGAGGCGTGCCGACCGGGCCGAGCAGCACCACGACCGCGGCCGCGAGCAGACCGCCGATCCCACCGGCCAGCGCGGCGACCCTCGGGAACTCGCCGCGCAGCACCAGCGGCACGAGCCACAGCAGCGCCAGCGCGACCACCGTCGGCACCGGGTTGAGGTTCAGCACGAACGGGACCACCGCGACCTTGACCACCGGCTCGTCGACCAGGTTCATGATCGGCACGATGTTGTTGCGCCACAACGCCTCGGCGATGCGGATCTCGGCGGTCCAGGACAGCAGCGAGTAGGCGGCCACCGGCAGCGACAGCGCGAGGAGCCAAGCGTGCCAACGGGTGCGCACGAGCGTCGCGCAGTACCCGGCCCAGACCGTCACGAGCACGGTGGTGCCCACCAGCGCGAGCGCGGCGATGACGCTGTGGAGGCTGATGGGGACCGCGTTCTGCACGTCCAGCCGGTCGCCGAGCAGGATGCCGAGGCCGAGGGCGAGTCCGGGAAGCGCGAACGTGCCCCGGCGCGGCCCGAAAGCCGCTCCCCGCCACGCCACGAGCCCGATGAGCACGCCGATCGCCAGCGCCCAGACGATCCGCATCACCAGGTGCGACCCGTTGCCCTCGTGGTACCAGGCCAGGTCCTGCAGTCCCGCCAGCACGTGCCGCCACGCGAGGTGCACCGCCGCCGCGCTGCCGAGCGTCTCCCAGAAACCCGGCCGCAGCAACGACTCCGGGTTCCGCATGACGGACAGCCGGCGAGCGGGTGACGGGTGGTGGCCGAGCCAGCGGCGCAGCCGTCCCGGGTGCGGCAGCAGCCGGTACGGGTCGGGGTCGCCCGTCCAGCGCACGACCAGCGCGTCGGCGTGCTTCTCCCGGGCCCGCAGCACCGCGACGCGGGCGGCGAACACCAGCACCACCAGCGCGGCCAGCTGCGCCAGCACCGTCCACGAGTAGGTGCCGTTCGGCAGCTGGAACGCCCGCCACACCTGCTGGAACAGCGTGAGCACGTACGGCACCAGCACCGCGACGACGTAGGCGCGCCAGATCGCGAGCGTCGCGTAGGTGATCGTGACGTCGTTGCGGACGTGCGCGAGCTCGTGCAGCACGATCGCGCGGAACTGCTCGGGTTCGATGCGGCGCAACGCCATCATGCCGACGTTGAGGGCGACGTACTTGCGCCGGTGCGTGCCGAACGCGACGCCACCAGCGCGCATGTTCGTGCGGTCCAGCAGGAACGTCGGCGCCTTGGCGAGCCCGGCCTCCGCGACCAGCTCCGCGAGCGGCTCGACCAGTTCGTCCGGCACGGGCACCAGGTTCCGCCGGTAGCGCAGCCACGCCGGGCGCAGCGCGTAGATCAGCAGCGCGACCGCGGACAACACCACCAGCCCTCCGGCGAGCCACACCGCGCGGCCGCCCAGGGACGCCGCCATGCAGGCCCGGTAACCGTCCCATTTGGACTCGTCGGGATCGACCTCGATCGTCGAGGTGAGGTACAGCCCCGACTGCACCTGGCACCGGGAGCTGTCGTGCAGGCTGGGCGTCGTCCACACGTCCGCGTACACGCCGAAGATCAGCAGCGTCGTCGCGGCCGCCAGCAGCACCAACGACACGAACCGCACAGTGGTGCCCGAAGGCACCCTCGGTCTGTCCCCCTCCGAAGCCATACCCCGCATGGTGATCGTCTCGGCCCCGCCTTGTCACTCAGCCGTTGGCAGGAAAATGTCCGTGCGGGGATCATCTCGTGTTGCGATGTATTTTCACGATTTGGGCGTCGTTGACTCGTCTCGTGGGCTCGCCTGTACTTCCGCCCATGACCTTGTCCATTGCAGGAGTGGCCGCGCGGCCGAAATCCGCGCCGCCTGTTCAGGCGCGGAAGTTCAAGCTGCCACTGCGGTGGATCAGCCCGGTGGCGCTGGTTCTGCTGTGGCAACTGGCCAGCTCAACGGGTGTGCTGTCACCCGACAAACTCGCTTCCCCGCTCACCGTCGCCGAATCCGCCGGTGAGCTGATCGCCGACGGCCAATTGGGTGAAGCGTTCGCGGTGTCCATCACGCGCGTTCTATTCGGGTTTCTCATCGGCGGTTTGGCGGGTGTCGTTCTGGGGCTCGCTTCCGGCCTTTCCCGGTGGGGCGAGACATTGCTCGACCCGCCGGTGCAGATGCTGCGGACGTTGCCGCACCTCGGCCTGATCCCGTTGTTCATCCTGTGGTTCGGCATCGGTGAGGAGCCCAAGCTCGCGCTGGTCGCGGCCGGTGTCGCGTTCCCGCTCTACCTCAACCTGCACGCGGGCATCCGGCAGACCGATCCGGGCCTGGTCGAGGCGGCCCGCGTGCTCGGGTACAGCCGGGTTGAACGGGTCGTGCACGTCGTGCTGCCGTCCGCCGTGCCGCAAACCCTGGTGGGACTGCGGATCGCGTTCGGCACCGCCTGGCTGTCGCTGATCGTCGCCGAGCAGATCAACGCCGACGCCGGCCTCGGCTTCCTGATCAACAACGCCCGTGAGTTCCTCCGCACCGACGTCGTGGTCGTCGGCCTCGTGGTCTACGCGCTGCTCGGCCTGACGACCGACGCCCTGGTGCGGCTGCTGGAGAGGAGGGTTCTGCGATGGCGAGCGCGGTGAGTGTTCGTGGGTTGCACAAGGCTTTCGGCGCGCGGACGGTGCTGGACGGCATCGACCTGGAGGTGCGGCCGGGCGAGTTCGTGGCGCTGCTGGGACGCAGCGGCTGCGGCAAGTCGACGTTGCTGCGCATCCTCGCCGGCCTCGACCGGGACGTCGACGGCACCGCTGAGGTTCCCGGCACCGTGTCGATCGCCTTCCAGCAGCCGCGGTTGCTGCCGTGGCGCAAGGTCTGGCGCAACATCTCGCTGGGTCTGCACAAGCCGGACGGCCGGGCGATCGCCTTGAAGGCGCTGGAAGAGGTGCGGCTCACCGATCACGCCGACGCGTGGCCGCTGACGTTGTCCGGCGGTGAGGCGCAACGGGTCTCGCTCGCCCGCGCGCTGGTCCGCGAGCCCGACGTGCTGCTGCTGGACGAACCGTTCGGCGCGCTCGACGCGTTGACCAGGCTCGCCATGCACCACCTCGTGGAAGACCTGTGGACGCGGCACCGGCCCGCCGTCCTGCTCGTCACGCACGACGTCGACGAGGCGTTGCTGCTGGCCGACCGGATCCTCGTGCTCGACGAGGGCCGGATCGTCGCCACGCACCACGTCGACCTGCCCCGCCCGCGCCGCCGGGCCTCCGTCGTGGAGCAACGCGCCCGCGTGCTCGCTGATCTGGGAGTCGAAGTTGAAGAAGCCGCCTAACAGAAGCTGGCTCACCCTGCTCGCCGCGATCCTCTTCACCACCGGCTGCTCGACGGCGACCCAGTCCCAGGACACCCCGGCCGCCGACGTCGTGCTGAAGGTCGGCGACCAGAAGGGCGGCGCCAAGTCCGTGCTGACGGCCGCCGGTCTGCTCAACGACTTCCCGTACAAGATCGAGTGGTCGACGTTCACCTCCGGCCCGCCGCTGCTCGAGGCCGCGTCCGCCGGTGCGATCGACGTCGGCGCGGTCGGCAACACGCCGCCGATCTTCGCCGCCGCCGCGAACGCCAAGATCGCCGCGGTCGGCGTCTCCAAGGGCGAGGTGGAGGCCGACGCGATCCTGGTGCCGGAGAACTCGCCGTTGCGGTCGGTCGCCGACCTCAGGGGCAAGAACATCGCTGTGGCGAAGGGAAGTTCGGCGCACGGCCAGGTGCTGCTGACGTTGCGCTCGGCCGGGCTCACCACCAAGGACGTCACGCTCAACTTCCTCCAGCCCGCCGACGCGTACGGCGCGTTCACCCAGGGCAAGGTCGACGCCTGGGCGGTCTGGGACCCCTACACCGCGCAGGCGCAGCAGGAGGCCAAGGCCCGAGTTCTCGTCACCGGCGAGGGCAAGTCCAACGGCTACGGCTTCCAGGTCGCCGGCAAGAAGGCGTTGGAGGACAAGGGGAAGAACCCGGCGTTGAAGGAGTACCTGATCCGGTACTACAAGGCGCAGAAGTGGGCCGACACGCATCGCGAGGAGTGGGCGAAGGCGTGGTCCGCCGAGACGGGCCTGAAGTACGAGGTCGCGCTCGCCGCCGTGCAACGCAACGGCGACACCGTGGTGAAGCTGGACGACACGGTGATCAAGTCCGAGCAGGAGCTGGCGGACGCGTTCACCGAGGACAAGACGCTGCCGGGCAAGGTCGACTTCGCGAAGTTCGTGGACACGCGGTTCCAGGGAGATCTCGCATGAGCATCACACTGCACTGGTTCCTGCCGACATCAGGTGACGGCCGCACGGTCGTGGAGCACTTCCACGCCAACCGCGCGCCCGCTGCCGGCGCCCGCCGGGAGCCGGACATCGACTACCTGGCGCAGATCGCGCGGACGGCCGAGCAGGTCGGGTTCACCGGTGTGCTCACGCCGACCGGCACGTGGTGCGAGGACGCGTGGCTGACCACGGCCGCGTTGATCGCGCAGACCAAGACGCTGAAGTTCCTGGTGGCGTTCCGGCCCGGCGTGCTCTCGCCGACGCTGGCCGCGCAGATGGCCTCGACCTACCAGCGGATCTCGCGCGGCCGGCTGCTGCTGAACGTCGTCACCGGCGGCGACTCCGTTGAGCAGCAACGGTTCGGCGACTGGCTCGACAAGGACCAGCGGTACGCGCGCACCGACGAGTTCCTCCAGGTCGTGCGCGGCATCTGGACGGGCAAGCCGTTCACGTTCCACGGCGACCACTACCAGGTGCAGGACGCCACGTTGCTGGGTGCGCCGGACCCGGTGCCGCCGATCTACTTCGGTGGCTCCTCCGACGCCGCCCTCCCGGTGGCGGCGGCCCGTGCGGACGTCTACCTGACCTGGGGCGAACCCCCTGCGGACGTGGCGGAGAAGATCGCGCGGGTGCGGGCGTTGACGGACCGGCCGATCCGGTTCGGCATCCGGCTGCACACGATCAGCCGCGACACGTCGGCGGAGGCGTGGGCGGCGGCCGCGAAGCTGCTGGACGCCTTGGACCCCGCGGTGGTCGCGCAGGCACAGGCCCAGCTGGGTGCGTCGGAGTCCGTTGGCCAGCAACGGATGCTGGCGCTGCACGGCGGTGACCTCAGCCGGGGCGTGCGCGGCCTGGAGATCCACCCGAACCTGTGGGCGGGCGTCGGGCTGGTGCGCGGTGGTGCGGGAACGGCTTTGGTCGGGTCCCACGAAGAAGTCGCGGACCTGATCGAGGAGTACCACTCCGTCGGGATCGAGGAGTTCGTGCTCTCCGGCTACCCGCACCTCGAAGAGGCGTACTGGTTCGGTGAGGGCGTGCGGCCCCTGCTGAAGCAACGCGGGTTGCTCGACAAGGACCGCACGCTTCAGCTGGCTAGCGCTTGACCTTGGCCTCGACGGCCGTGTCGGGGTTGTCCGCGAACACGCCGTCGATGCCCTGCTTGAAGAACAGGTCGTACTCCTCGAAGGCCCGGCCGTACGCGGCCGGGTCGGTCGAGGAGCGGAAGTCCGCGGGGAGGAACGAGTTCTCGTTGCGGAACGTCCAGGAGTGCACCGTCAGGCCGACCTTGTGGGCGTCCTTCACGACGGTGGTCGGCGCCTTCAGGAACCCGTTGGCGTCGCGCGGGATGATGATGTCCTTGGTGAGGCCGACGCCGTCCGCATACGACCGCACCTCGCGCAGCCCGGCCGGGGTGACCAGGTCGGCGTAGGTGCGCTTGTCCCCGGCGACCGTGAAGTCGTACGGCTGGCCGGACCCGTTGACGAGCTGCACGATCGGCACCCGCAGCGAGCGGTTGAGCTCCTTGAGGTTCGCGACCTCGAACGACTGCACGTACACCTTGGCGCTGCTTCGGTTGAGGCCGTTGCGGTTCAGCACGTCGACGAGCTTCGGCTCCAGCGCGAGACCGATCGACTGGAAGTACGTCGGGTGCTTGGTCTCCGGGTAGATGCCGATCTCGCGGTGCAGTTCGCGCGACAGCCGCTTGGAGAGGTCGATGACCTCCTGCAGCGTCGGGATCTCGAACCGGCCGTCGTAGAGGGTGTTGCGCGGGCGGATCGCGGGGATGCGTTCCTTGGCGCGCAACGTCTTCAGCTCGGCGAGCGTGAAGTCCTCGGTGAACCAGCCGGTGACCGCGACGCCGTCGATCGTCTTGGTCTTCCTGCGGTCGGCGAACTGCGTCTTGTCGGCGACGTTCGTGGTGCCGCCGATCTCGTTCTCGTGCCGCGCGACCAGCTTGCCGTCCTTGGTGGGCACCAGGTCGGGCTCGATGAAGTCGGCGCCCATGCGCGCGGCGAGCTCGTACGCGGCGAGCGTGTGCTCCGGCCGGTACGCCGAAGCGCCGCGGTGCCCGATGACGATCGGGCCCTTGTCGTCGTGTGCCGAGGCGGAGGGCAGGGACGCCACCACCGCACCCGCGAACACGAGGACCACGGCGGCTAGACCTCTGCGTCGCATAGTTCGACCTCCCATTTCGTGTTGAGAGCGCACCCAAGCATCGCAACACGAAATGCAGGTGAACGGTTACTCACGGGAGAGTGCGGCTTCCTCCAGGTCCAGTTCCCGCATGACGCGGAACAGCACCTCGTCGTCGATCTCCCCGGCGTCGCGGGCCTTGACGAACTCGTCACGTTCGGCGGTCAGCATCACCCGCCGCAGCCTGCGGTACGCGGCCGCCGGGTTCTCCTCGTCCTGCCGCCCCAGCCGTTCCCACGCGGCGTTGCCCCGGTGCTCGGCGAGCGCGTGCAGCTGGTCGCGCACGTGGTCGGGGACGTCGTCGACCTCCTCGTCGAGCCGCGTCACCGCCGCCTGCGCCGCCCGGTGCTGCACCTGCGCCTCCGCCAGCGCGTCCTGGCGTGCGTCGTCACCCGCGAAACCGATCTTGTTGATCAGCCACGGCAGGGTCATGCCCTGCAGCAGCAGGGTCGCGACCGTGACCACGAACGCGCAGAACAGGATGATGCTCCTGCCGGGCATCTCCGGCGGGATCGCGGCGGCCGCGGCAAGCGTCACCACCCCGCGCATGCCGGTCCAGGCGATCACCGTCACCTGGCCGAGGTGCGGTTCGCGTTCCTTGCCGCGCAGGCGTTTCGACAGGTACCACGGCACGTACGTGGCCGGGTACATCCAGACGAACCGCGCGAGGATCGCGGCGAGCAGCACGGCGCCCGCCCCGAGCAGCAGGCCGGTGTCCAGGTCCACGTCGGCGATGATCGTCGACACCTGCAGCCCGATGAGCGCGAAGACGAACGCCTCCAGCAGCACGTCCAGCGCCTTCCACAGGGCCGCGTCCTGCAACCGCGTCGAGTACCGGCCGCGCGGCGAGTGGTGGCCGACGTACAGGCCGGCCACGACGACCGCGAGCACGCCGGAGAACTGGATGTCGAACGCGTGCAGGCCCTCTTCCGCGAGCAGGTAGGCGCCGAACGGCACCAGCAGGCCCAGCGCGCTCTCCAGCACACCCTCGCAGAGCCGTTTGCGCAGGTACCTGACCACCACGCCGACGACGAGACCGACGGCGATGCCACCGGCCGTGATGTAGAGGAACATCCAGATGCTCGCGACCGGGTGCATGGCCGTGCCCACCGCGGCCGCCACCGCGACCTTGAACGCCGTGAGCGCCGTGGCGTCGTTGATCAGGCTCTCGCCGACCAGCAACGTCATCGCGCGCCGTTGCAGGCCGAGCTTGCGTCCGATCGCGACGGCCGCGACGGCGTCCGGTGGCGCCACCACGGCGCCGAGCACGAGCGCAGCCGCGAACGGCATGTCCGGGAACACCAGCTTGGCCACGACACCGACGACCAGCGTCGTGAACAGCACGAGCCCGACCGCGAGCAGCCCGATCGGCCTCAGGTTCGCGCGGATGTTGAGGTACGAGCTGTCCAGCGCGGCGCTGTAGAGCAGCGGCGGCAGCACCACCAGCAGGATGAGGTGCGGGTCGAGCTCGAACTCCGGCACGCCCGGTATGAACGAGACGACGAGACCGACGGCGACCAGCACCAGCGGTGCCGACCAGTTGAGCCGGCGCGCGATCGCCGTGACGATCAGCGCCCCGAGGAGCAGCAGCAGAAGTTCAGGCCCGTGCATGCTGCACATTCTGCGTGTTCCGGCCGGTCCCGCAGTCTTTGCAGTTCCTTTGGATTGATCCTCTGGGGCTGTGATCGGCCCCACAGTACGGTCGATCCGTGGCCAACCCGGACCTCGCCCGCATCGTCGCGGAGCACGACGAGGAGATGCCGTCGCGATCGCTCTCACCGCGGTGGGAGCGGGCGCTGTGGATCGCCGGCCTGCTGATCGCACTCCTGGTGCTCAAGCAGGTGTTCTTCCCGTTCGCCAAGGGAAGCCAGTACTACCTGATCATCTTCCTGGCGGTGACGCTGCCGCTGGTGTTCCTCGCGTACGGCCGCGGGCACACGCCGCCCTGGTGGGACTGGGTGCTGGCCGGGCTGGCGTTCGTCGTGGGCGCGTACCCGCTGTTCGGCGGCTATGACGAGTTCCTCAACCGGCAGGGCCAGCTCACGACGCTGGACGTGGTGGCCGGATCGGTGCTGCTGGTGCTGATCCTGGAGGCCTGCCGGCGCACGACCGGGTGGGTGCTTCCGGTGGTGTGCCTGGGGTTCATCGCCTACGCCTACTACGGCGGGTTCCTGCCGCCGTCGTGGTCGATCTCGCACTCCGGCGTGGACTTCCCGCAGATCATCAACGGCTTCTTCAACGACGGCAGCGGGTTCTACGGCACGCCGTTGGACGTGGCCGCGACCTACATCGTGCTGTTCACGATCTACGGCGCGGTGCTGAACGCCTCGGGCGCCGGGAAGTTCTTCGTGGACATCAGCTTCGCGGCGTTCCGCAAGTCGCGGACGGCTCCCGGTCGTACGGCCGCCACCGCCGGGTTCCTGCTCGGCACGGTCTCCGGTTCGGGCACGGCGACGACCGTGTCGCTGGGCGCCGTGACGTGGCCGATGCTGCAGAAGGCCGGATATCCCAAGGAGAACGCGGGCGGGCTGCTCGCGGCGTCCGGCATCGGCGCGATCCTGTCACCGCCGACCCTGGGCGCGGCGGCGTTCATCATCGCCGAGTACCTCGAGGTCTCCTACCTGTCGGTGCTGGTCTGGGCGATCATCCCGACGTTGCTCTACTACCTGGGCATCGCGCTGGCGGTCGAGGCCGACGCGCGGCGGTTCGGGGCGAAGCCGGTCGACGTGGACGTGCCGAGGTTCTGGGACGTGCTGAAGCTCGGCTGGTACCACTTCCTGTCGCTCGGGATCATCATCGTGTTCCTGGCGCTGGACATCCCCGTCTACAAGGCCGTCGTGTACGCGACGGGCGTGGCCGCGCTGTTCGCGTTGATCAACCACCGGCGGGAGTGGCCGCGGCTGATCGCGGACGCGCTGTCGGTGGGCGTGCGGTCGGCGTTCCCGGTGATCGCGGTGTGCGCGGCGGCCGGCGTGGTGACGTCGACGATCACCAAGACCGGGCTGGGGCAAGCGCTTGCGGGGTCGCTGGTGGACCTCGCGTCCGTGGTCAGTTCGGAACCCGTCGTGGTGCTGATGCTGACGGCGGTGCTGGCGGCCGTGGCGGTGTCGGTGCTCGGCCTGGCCGTGCCGGTGACGGCGTCGTTCATCATCTCGTGGGTCGTCATCGGGCCGGCGTTGATCACGCTGGGCGTCGAGCCGGCCGAGACGGCGATGTTCATCTTCTACTACGCGGTGTTGTCCGAAGTGACACCGCCGACTGCCCTCGCGGCCGTCGCCGCCGCGGCGCTGACCGGCGGCGACGTGATGAAGACCATGTGGCAGACGTGGAAGTACACGCTGCCCGCGTTCCTCGTTCCGCTGGCGTTCGTGCTGACCGACGCCGGTTCGGCGCTGTTGCTGCGCGGGCCGTTGCTCGACTCCGCGTGGGCGTTCGGAGCGTCCGCGCTGGGGGTCGCGGCCCTGGCCGTGCTGACCGGCGGCTGGATGTTCGGTCCCGCGCGCTGGCCGGAACGCGTGCTGTGCGCGCCGGCCGCCTTGTTCCTGCTGTACCTGCAGCCGTTGACGATCGCCATCGGGGCCGGGTTCCTCGTGGTGGCCGCGGCGGTCCACCTGGTGACCCGTGGGAGGGTTCGTGATGCTGCGTAAGTACGCGATCGGCGCGATCGCTTTGGCGCTCGTGGTTTCCGGGTGTGGTGGAAAGCGCACGCCCACCACGCCGGACGCGTCCTCCGGTGGCGCGTCGTGCGAGGCGTCGGACGGCCGGATCACGATCGCGACCGGCAACTCCGGTGGCGTGTACTTCGTGGTCGGCGGCGGCCTGGCGAAGCTGATCTCCGACAACTCGAAGCTGAAGGCGTCGGCGGCGGAGACGGGTGCGTCCGTTCAGAACATTCAGCAACTCGTGTCGGGCACTTACGACATCGCGTTCTCACTTGCCGACACCGCCGCGGACGCCGTGAACGGCACCGGGGCGTTCAACGGGCAGAAGCAGAAGGTCTCGGCGCTGTCGCGGATCTACCCGAACTACACGCAGGTCGTGGTGCGGGCCGACTCAGGGATTAACTCGATCGCGGACATGAAGGGCAAGCGGATCTCGACCGGGTCGCCGAAGTCCGGCACCGAGGTGATCGCGGGACGGCTGCTGAAGACGGCGGGTCTCAACATCGATTCCGACGTGCAGGCGCAGCGGCTCGACCTGACGAAGACCGCGGACGGCATGAAGGACGGCAGCATCGACGGTCTCATTTGGTCGGGAGGCCTGCCGACGCCGCAGATCACGGACATCACCACGTCCATGAAGGACCGGGTGAAGTTCATCGACATCACGCCGTTGCTGCCGGAGATGAAGAAGATCTCCCCGGTGTACGACACGGCGCCGATCCCCGCGGCGACCTACGGACTGGCTGAAGTTCCCACGATCGTGGTGCCGAACCTGCTCCTCGTCCGGGACGACTTCGCGGCCAACAACGCTTGCGCCGTAACGAAGCTGATCTTCGACAAGAAGGCTGACCTGGAGAAGGTGCACCCGGCCGTGAAGGACATCGTCCGGGACAAGGCCGCGGCCTCCGACCCCGTCCCGCTGCACCCTGGGGCGAAGCAGGCGCTGGGCTGAACTACGCTGGGTCATCGTGCGCGTCCTGGTCATCGGGTCTGGAGCCCGTGAGCATGCCCTTGTCCTCGCGTTGTCGCGCGACCCGCAACTGACTGCCTTGGCGTGCGCGCCGGGCAACGCAGGCATAGCCGGGCACGCCGAGATCTACGGCGTGGACGTGTCCGACGCGGGAGCCGTCGCCGGCCTCGCGAAGGAGTGGAAGGCCGACCTCGTCGTCGTCGGCCCCGAGCAGCCTCTGGTGGCCGGGGCCGCCGACGCGATCCGCGAGCTCGGCATCCCGTGCTTCGGTCCGTCGAAGGCCGCCGCCTGCATCGAGGGGTCCAAGGCGTTCGCCAAGGACGTCATGAACGCGGCGGGCGTGCCGACCGCGCACAGCGAGGTCGTGGACAACCCGGCCCGCCTGGACGCCGCTCTCGGGCGCTTCGGGCCGACGTGGGTCGTGAAGGACGACGGTCTCGCCGCCGGCAAGGGCGTGGTCGTCACGTCCGACCTGGCCGCGGCCCGTGCGCACGCGATGACGTTGCTCGACGGCGGCCACCCGGTGCTGCTGGAGTCGTTCCTCGACGGTCCCGAGGTCTCGCTGTTCTGCGTCACCGACGGCGTGTCCGTGGTGCCGCTGATCCCCGCGCAGGACTTCAAGCGCGTGGGCGACGGCGACGCGGGCCCGAACACCGGCGGCATGGGTGCCTACGCGCCGCTGCCGTGGGCGCCCGAGGGCCTCGTGTCGGAGATCGTGTCGCGTTGTGTGCAGCCCGTGGTCGACGAGCTGCGCGCCCGCGAGACCCCGTTCGTCGGTCTGCTGTACGCCGGTCTGGCGCTGACGTCGTCCGGCGTGCAGGTGATCGAGTTCAACTGCCGCTTCGGCGACCCGGAGACCCAGTCGGTCCTCGCCCTGCTGAAGTCGCCGATCTCCTCCTTGTTCCTGGCGGCTGCCAACGGAACCCTGGGGGATCTCGCGCCTCTGGAGTGGGAGAACGGCTACGCCGTGACGGTCGTGGTCGCGGCCGAGGGCTACCCGAACCGCCCGCGCACCGGCGACGTGATCACCGGCGCCGAGTCCGAGGGCGTCCTGCACGCGGGCACCCGCCGCCGCGAGGACGGCGCCGTGGTCTCCGCGGGCGGCCGCGTGCTGTCCGTCGTGGGCACCGGCAAGTCGCTGGCGAAGGCCCGCGAGCGCGCCTACAAGCGCGTCGCGGACATCCACCTCACCGGCTCGCACCATCGTTCGGACATCGCGCTGAAGGCAGTGGACGGAAAGATCACCCTGCCGTGAGCCTGCTGGGGTGCGTGCTCGGCGGTGCCGTGGGCGACGGGTTGGGAGCGCCGATCGAGTTCTCGTCGATCGACACCATCCGCCGCCAGCACGGCCCCGCCGGCGTGGTCGACCTCCCGTCGCTGGAGATCACCGACGACACCCAGATGGTGCTCTTCACGCTCGAAGGCCTGCTGCTGGCACGTTCGTTCGACGTGGACCCGCTGCTGACCGTGCGGGCCGCCTACGCGCGCTGGCTGCACACGCAGGGCGGCCCACTCGTCGCCTCCGACGGCTGGCTGATGGCGGACCGGCGCCTGCACTCCCGCCGCGCCCCCGGCCACACCTGCATCACGGCGTTGAAGCACGACGAGAAGAACAACTCCAAGGGCTGCGGCGGCGTGATGCGCGCCGCCCCCGTCGCCGTCTGGTCCACCGACGTCCGCGAGGTCTTCGAGTTGGCCGTGGGCACGGCCAAGATGACCCACCACCACCCCAGCGGCTACCTGTCGGCAGGGGCTTTGGCGGTGATCGTCCAAGCCCTGCTGGCCGGCGCGGACGTGCCCTCAGCGGTGTCGGTGGCGCGGTCCGAACTGATCCGCTGGGACGGCCACGAGGAACAGACCTCGTTGCTGGACAAGGTGATGACCCTCGGCCCGCTGTCGCCCGAGGAGATCGAATCCCAGCTGGGCGGCGGCTGGGTGGGCGAGGAGGCCCTGGCCATCGGCCTGCACGCAGCCCTCGTGGGCGACGACTTCGCCTCCGCCGTGCGACTAGCCGTCAACCACTCGGGCGACAGCGACTCGACGGGTTCGATCTGCGGCAACATCCTGGGAGCCCGCGACGGCGTGACCGTCATCCCGGACTCCTGGCTGGCCGTCCTGGAACTGCGAGACGTGATCGAACGCCTGTCCCTCAGCTGGTGACCGGAATCCACAACTCGGCCCGCGCCTGATCCCCGTCGATCTGCGTGCGCAACATCTGCGGCCCCTCCGCACTCTCGTAACTGTTGGACGGGAACCACTGCGTGTAGATGTCCCGCCACATGTACTGAATGGTCTCGGGATAGGGCCCCTCGGACGTGAACACGGCCCAGGTCCCCTTTCCGACCTGGAGCGTCTCCATGTCCTCGGGCGCCTCCTGACTCGTCACGACCCCCTGGAAGTAGTCGAGCATCGAGCCCTCCTCGACCCCTTCCTGGTTGGACGTGAGCGCCAGCATCCCGCCGGGCTCCCCGTCGCTGAGCTCCTTCATCCTGTTGAGCGTCGGCATTCCGATGCCCTTGACGAACTCCACGATCGCCGGGTTCATCCCCAGGTGCACCAACGGCACCCGAGTCCCCCTCCCGACGACCTGGAACGCGTCCTTCTCCACAACCCGGTACTCCATGCTCGAACTCCCCTCGACAACCAGCCGGAACGTGAGAATCTGCTGCGACCGCAACGCCTTCTTGGCCTGCCGGGCCTCCTGAGGCCCAACCCCGTGCATGGCCTTGAAAGCACGAGCAAAGGCCTCGTTGGACCCATACCCCCACCGGACGGCGACATCGAGCAACGACATCTGTCCACTCAGGACGTCGTTAGCCGCCTTCGTGAGCTTCCGCCGCCGCACGTACTCGCTGATCGGAATCCCGGCCAACGCACTGAACATGCGCCGGAAGTGGTACTCACCGGTCCCCGCGATCCGCGCGAGCACCCGGACGTCGACCTCACCTTCGAGGTCGTCCTCGATGCGCGCCATGGCCTCGTTGAGTCGCTCCAACACGTCCCCAAAGCTATGGGCTTTCGGAGCCCGGCACCCGACAACCTGTGCCCCTATCCGATCGCCTTCTTCACCTCGTCGGCGAGGGTCTGGGCGACGGGCGTGAACTGCCTGACGTACGCCGAGGTCTCGTCCGGCGCCCAGTCGCCGTAGCCGGTCAGCCGCACCTGCGTGCGTCCTGCGAGGAAGGAGATGGTCGGCGAGTCGCCTTCCTTGAAGCCGCACGCGGCGAAGTCACCGATCTTCTCGTCGCTCATCACCGCGTCACCCGTGATGGCGCGCGACGGCGAGTCCGGGTTGCAGTCCTGCGCGTCCTTGAGCGCCATGTCGGCGTCGCGGTACGTCTTGAGGCGGATCTTCAAAGCCTTGCCCTGACCGCGTTTCCCGGGATCGAACCACTCCGGCGACAGGCGCCTGCACTCCTGCTGGTTCGAGTAGAAGTACCGCACCTCGTTCTTGTCGTTCTGGAAGCGGTCGAAGGTCTCCTTCTCGTAGTAGTCGGCCTCGACCACACCGGAGTCCCGGCCACCCGTGATCTCCTGGAACCGCTCGCCGCTCAGCACGTCGCAGGCGTTCGGCACGCCCTCGTACCGCCCGGTGTGCACGTGCGTCGTGCTGCCCTGCGGCCCCTTCGCGAGGTTCGCGGCCACACCTTCCAGCAACCGCACGAACGTCGCCTCGGGGTCGGTGATCTCCTTGACGTTGCTCATCCGCGACGCACCCAGCACCGCCTCGACCTGGCCGTCCGCACTGACCATCCGAGCATCGAAACTGTCCGCGCTGAGCCCGGGCCGAACAGCGGCCTTGAGCCCGGCGACCGTCATCTTCGTGCCTTCCCCAACCCCGATCGACCCCACGTGGTTGAACGGCGCCTGGCGCAACGAGAGCGTGAACCGCTCGAGCCCACCCTCGGCCATCGACTCGTACAAGCACGTCGAGATGGCGTCGATCTCGCCCTTCACCGTCGCGTCGACGCCAGCCACGGACCGCGGCAGGTACCGCTGGCTGTGCCACCCGTGCGCGGCGTCCCGAAACCCGACCTCCTCGATCAACGTGCCGGGCATGACGGTGCAGGCGTCGATCACCGCCACCCCGCCGTAGTCCACCGCCTGAGGCACGAGCTTCTGCGCGATCACACTCGTGTCAGCCGCCCCGGGCTCCACGGCAACGGGCTTGCTCCCACCACTGACCAAGATCGCAGCGGTGACACCCCCGCCCACCAGAAGAAGCACCACCAAGACCACAGCAATGATCAATCCGGTGCGCCGTTTCTTCGGCGGCTGAAACGGATAAGGCTGCTGATACGCGTGCGGCTGCTGCCCGTACGGCCCGTGCACTCATTCCCCCAGGTGATCCCGCGTGTTCGTCCCCCAAGTCGCGGAAGCTACCGGAATCACCACACCCCGCCAGTGGAAACGGGACGGAGAGTGACGTGGAACCAACGAGGGGTGGTCTTCGTCCAACCACAGGTACGTCTTACGCAGGCGTTGGTAGCCTGCGAAGCGGGACCGAACCGTTACCAACCGTACGGGGGTAGGACGTCGTGACACAGGAGAGCGCGGGGGCGGATGCCGCTCTCAGTGCCGTCGCGGGTGTGGCCGGGGGCGCGATCGGGGCCGCGGTCAGCGCGTTCCACTCGGCCTCGGCCTTCTTGGACGGGCTGACGTCGGGTCCGTCCAGCCAGAACTTCCACGTCAACAAGGACAACGTCCTCAAAGCAGGCGTGATCATCCAAGATCAAGCCGCAGTGCTCGCCAGGGCGCTCAAAAAAGCCGAGCTTCATCTCGACGTCGATGTGAACAGCAAAGACTCCGGCCTTGTCAGCGCGAACATCGCGGGCCTGTGGAACAGTCGCCTCACGATGGGCGAAGACTCGTACGTGGGCCGTATCAGGCAGTACGTCGAAAGCTTGAGCAAATTGTCGGACCAGCTCAGGGAATCGGCCAAGCAGTACGGCTTCACCGAGGAAGAGATCACCACGACGTTCGGACCGATGAAGTGACCAAGGCGATTTTCAAGATCTTCGCTGCGGCGGCCGTTCTTGCGGCGACCGCAGCATGCACGTCCAACGGTGTCGGGGGCACGCCGAGCCCGACGTCCGGCGGGTCTCCGACGTCGAACTCTTCGTCTTCCGAGGTCGAGGTGCCCAAGCGCCCGTCCGACCTGAAGGTCAACGGCATCGATCCGTGCAAGCTGATCACGGCTGCGCAGATGGACGACCTCAAGGTTGCCGAGGCCGTTCCCGACCAGATCGAGGTTTCGGATCTGGGCAAGCAGCCCGGCTGCTTCTACGAAAACGGCACCAAGTACGGCTACACGGTGGTGGGGCTGACGAACAGGGACATCCGGGGCTGGCTGGACGGAGGCGGGAACACCACGTCGAAGTTGCTGGACGTCGCGGGGTTCGGTGCCGCCCAAATCGTTCTCACCGGCACTGAAGGCGTGAACTGCGCGGTCGCCGTTGACGTTTCCGATGGTCAGGCTTTGTACGTGAACTATTCGCCGACCACGCAAAAGGGCGAGTCTCAGGAACAGATGTGCGCTAACGCGAAGAAGGCGGCGACTCTCGCGGTCGAGACTCTCAAGACTTTGAAGTGAGGGGGAGCCATGTCGGGCAACTATCAAATCACGGACTTCAACTTCGACGGCTGGTCCAACCAGCAGCTCGCGGAAGAGGTTCAGAAGCTCAACAACGGTGATCTCGCTCGCAAGTTCGCGTCGGCTTCCGATGTCCTCCGCGACCTCGCCGGCAGCCTGGAGGACGTTGACAACGAGCTGCGCAACCAGCTGAAGGTCCTCGGCATCGACTGGGGTGGCGCTGCCGGTGAGAAGGGCCAGGAAGTCACCAAGGTCTCCGCTGAGGGCATCGGCGACGCAGGCCAGGCGTCTCAGGGCAATTCGGACGCTATCGCGCGCCAGAGCGAGAGCACCACGGCCGCGCGCAACAACTCGCCGGAGTCCCAGACGCTGCGCGGCGACACCGAGCAGAACTTCGGTGACAAGGTCGGCGGCTTCTTCGGCGTCGAGACCGACCACGCCAAGGAGGTCGCGGCCACCAACGCTGCTCGTCAGCAGGCCATCGACAGCCTGAACGGGTACACCTCCACCAGCCAGGGCGCGCTGGACTCGTTCCGCACGCCCAACCCCCCGCCGGACATCGTGGTGGCCAGCTCGGCCGTCGCCCCGTCCGTCGGGGCCCAGGTCGGCGTGCCTGCGGGAGGCACTCCCGGCATCGCCGGCGGCCCCGGCTTCACGGGCACCCCGGGCTTCACGGGCTCGCCCGGCGTTCCCGGCGCGCCCACCCCGAACATCCCCGGCAACAGCACGGGCGTCCTTCCCGGCGGCGGCACGCAGACCCCGGTCGCGGCCGGCCTCGGCCTGCCCAAGCCGATCGGCACCCCGCCGATCGGCCTCGCCGCCGCGGCGACCGGTGCGGCCGCTCTCGCCGGCGGTACGGCCGGTGCGCGCGGTGCCCAGGTCGTCGGTGGTGGACGCGGGCCCAGCCAGGCTCCCAAGACGGCCATCGCGCCCACCGGTCCGAAGGGTGCGCCCAGCACCATCGGCGCTGGTGGCGGCAAGGGTGGCGGTGCTGGTGGCGCCGGCGGTACCGGTGTTGCGGGCAAGGGGCCCGGTGGTGGCGCCATGACGCCCGGTGGTGCCAGTGGTGTTGGGCCTGAGGGGACTCGGGCCGGTGCTGCCGGTGCCGGCAAGGCCGGTGTCGGCGGTAAGGGTGCCGGGTCGCTCATGTCGCCTGCCGCCAGTGCTGCCAAGGGCGAGGGTGAGGAGGACGGCGAGCACGTGCGCAAGTACGGCGTCGACTCCGACGAGATGTTCGGTGATGACCGCATGGTGGTTCAGTCCGTCATCGGCGAAGACCCGAAGGACAAGTAGATCCCTTTGAGCTCACCAGGTTCTGTGGTTCTGTCCACAGTGGAGTTCGCCGTGGTCTGGGAGGCGCAACGCCTCCCGGCCGCGCACGTCGCGCTGGACACGCGGATCCCCTCCATCACCCACACCGAGAAGTCCGAGGTGGTGAAGCGGGCCTGGGAGTCGTTGGAGGCGCGCGGGCTCGCTCACAACGGGCGGGTCGTGCCGGAGCTCGCGGACGGGTTCGCGTTGCTGGCCAACCACCAGGTGGCCATCGACCTGTGGATCTGGGCCGACCGGCAGATCAGCGGGCTCGCCGCGGCGATCGGTGACGAGGCGATCCTGGCGGTGCAGGACCGCGATGAGATGTGGTTGATCGAGGCGCGCGGCACGGCACTCGCCGAGGCCGCCGTGTCGGTCGCCGGCGAGATGCCCGCCGGGTTCGGGCGGTCGATCAGCATGCCTTACGACGAGCTGGTGTCCGCTGCCAAGAACGTCGGGCTCGACGCGCAACGGATGATCACCTCGCTGGAACGGCAAGGGATGCGGCTCGGTGACGCGCAGGAGCTCGCCGGCATGCTCGACGGCATGTCGACGCGCGGGCAGTTCGGCGTGCAGCGCAACGGGCATCGGGCCGCCCGCGTCGTTTCGTTCCACGACACGCACAACGGGCGGTACCTGCGTCAGCTCAAGCCGAGCAGCGACGGCCGTCAGTGGTGCACGATCACGCCCGTCGACAACCACCGGCTCGCCGGGTCGATCTGGGAGCTCCTGCAAGAAGTCTGATCACGGAACCCTCGTCGATGCCCGCCCGTCGAACTCGACGGGCGGGCATCGTCGTCTCGAAAGAGCGAATCGCCGCACCGCCCGGCGCAATTCGTTCTAAGGTCAGCGAGCAGACGTTGAGGGGGTAGGCGCGCATGGCTGCGAGCAAGTTCAACACGGAAGCCATGGAACAGTGCCGAACGACCGTGAGCAGTCAGGCCGGACAATTCGGCGCGATCGGTGACGGCTTTTCCGGCCAGTACGGCAATCCGGACATTTTCGGGAAACTCGGCTCTTCCGGTGCGATCTCGGGCGCGGTGTCCGCAATGGACCAGGCGGGCGCGCAGGAGTTCGAGGCGGCCGAGAAGGTGCTGCGCAAGGTCGAAGGCGCGCTCGACGCGATTCAGACCAACGTCGCGAATGTCGAGGAAGCCAACAAGAACTCCATGAAGGCGGTGTGACGTGAGCGCGATGGACGAAGTCGCGGCGTTGCCCGGCGGTGCGGAACTGGCCGCGCTCGCGGACAAGATCGAGACCGCGCAACCCCAGGCCGTCCGCGACATCGCGAACCGCTGGAAGCAGGCGGCCGGCAAGTGCGGCGACCAGACCGGCGTACTGCAACGCTCCGTGGCGCAGCTCGACGGAGGCTGGGAAGGCAGGTCCGCCGACGGCTTCGTCGCCTACATGGGCAACGTCACGAAGTGCGGCACCTCGATGACCGAAGCGCTCACCAACGCCGCGACCGACCTGGAGGCGGCCGCGAGCGCGCTGGAGACCGCCAAGACGTCGATGAGCCGCATCTGCGAGAACCTCCTGAGCCGCGCCAGGCAGGCCCGCCAGCAGCTCCACGGCCAGCCGCAGGAGGACGTCGACAGCGTCATCCGCAGCTACTGCGCCGAGGCCCTGAGCGACGCCGGCCCCGTGATCTCCCAGGCGGAAACCGCCGTCAACACCGCGGCCGGCACGCTCAAGGGCCGCCCGTCTGGCCTGACCCCGAAGTTCTCGACGCTGGAGGACCCGAACACCCAGACGTTCGTCCCGTCCCCCGGCAAGCCCGTCGACTGGGCCCCGACCGCCCCGCCCGACGACTCCACCAAGGCGTCCTCCACCACCTCACCCCCGCCCGCGCCGTCGAACAACGGCGGTGGTGGAGGAGGCGGTGGCGGCGGGGCGTCCGGTGGTGGAGGCGGCGGCGGTGGAGGAGGCGGTGGCGAGGGCGGCGGCATGGGCGGCCTCGGCTCCAGCGGCGGCCCGCCCTCGGGCAGCCCGCCTCCCGGCAACGTCGAGGAATGGATCCGCGAGGCCATCAAAATCCTCCAGGCCAACGGAATCCCGGTCACCGACGAGAACATCGACGAGATCTGGAAGATCATCGAGAAGGAGTCGAGCGGCAACCCGCACGCCATCAACCTCTGGGATTCCAACGCTCAGGCGGGAACGCCCTCCAAGGGCCTGATGCAGTGCATCGACTCGACCTTCAACGCCCACAAGCTGCCCGGCCACGACGACATCTGGAATCCGATCGACAACATCATCGCCGGCGTCCGCTACACCTTCTCGCGCTACGGAGGCTTCGAAGGCCACCCCGGCCTGAAGGCGATGTCCCAGGGCGGCGGCTACCAAGGGTACTAACGCCCACGATCGGGTGAGCTTCGTCCTGAAACCCGGCCATCTCCGTCAGGTATGTCGTGACGGAAATAGGCCGGGTTTCAGTTGTCCACACCCACACGGGTAGTGGATGTCCCATAACACTGTTGCAGTTTCTCCCGCATATGCGGAAGCGCGGGGGGCGGACCGGAGATGCAGGGCGGACGAGGCGTGGCTGAGGGGCGAGCGGACGGCCACAGGGGGACGGAAGGGGCGTGACGGGCGAGGGCCGGGCGACCAGCCGGCGCGACAGGACGGGCCCGCGGGTGCGCACGCGAGTGCGGGCCCGTACGACGGTGGGGGAGCTAGCCTGACGGCATGCTGACCGTGGCTGCCCGCGCCGACGTCCCGCCCTTCCACGTCATGGACGTGCTGTCTGCCGCCGCGCAGCGGCAGCGGACGCACGGCGACGTGATCTCGCTGGCGGCCGGCCAGCCGTCGAGCCCTGCGCCGCGGCCCGTGCGGGATGCGGCGGTGCGCGCGTTGGGGGAGCACGCGCTCGGGTACACCGAGCAGTTGGGGATTCCTGAGCTGCGGCAGGCGATTGCCGGGCATTACGAGCGGCAGTACGGGCTTGAGGTCGCCGCGGACGACGTGGTGGTGACGACCGGGTCGTCGGGGGCGTTCACGTTGGCGTTCCTGGCCGCGTTCGACGCCGGGGACCGGGTGGCGTTGGCGCGGCCCGGGTATCCGGCTTACCGGAACATCCTGAAGGCGTTGGGGTGTGAGGTCGTCGAGTTGCCCTGTGGGCCGGAGACCCGGTTTCAGCCGACGGTCGAGATGCTCGATCCCGGGCTCAAGGGCGTGATCGTCGCCAGCCCGGCGAATCCCACCGGGACGGTCGCGGACGTCGAGCCCATCGCGAAGTGGTGCGAGGGCAACGGGGTTCAGCTGATCAGTGACGAGATCTACCACGGGATCAGCTACGGGGAGCCGTTGCGGTGTGCCTGGGAGACGAGCCGGGAGGCGATCGTCGTCAACTCGTTCTCCAAGGCCTTCGCGATGACCGGGTGGCGGCTCGGGTGGATGTTGCTGCCCGAGCGGTTGCGGCGGGCCGTGGACTGTCTGACCGGCAACTTCACGTTGTGCCCGCCCGCGTTGGCGCAGTACGCGGCGGTTGAGGCGTTTCACGCGGATTCGTACGCGGAGACGGCCGGGCATCTTGAGCGGTATCGGGTCAACCGGGACCTGCTGGTCGCGGGGCTCACGGACCTGGGGATCGGGAAGCTGGCGCCTGCCGACGGGGCGTTCTACGTGTACGCGGACGTTCGGCACCTGACGGACGACTCGATGGGGTTCTGCCGGAAGTTGTTGGCGGACACCGGGGTCGCGATCGTGCCCGGGATCGACTTCGACCCCGTGGACGGGCACCACTTCGTGCGGATGTCGTTCGCCGGGGCCACGCAGGACGTCGAGGAGGCGCTGCGGCGGTTGAAGGCCTGGCTCTGAGGCCGAACGAGGCCGAACGAGGCCGAACGTGGCCGGCGAGAACCGAGAAAGCCGAACGCAACAAAATCGCGGCGCCGGACGTTCACGAAGCTAGAGGGAGGTCCTATGTGGGCGATCATCGGGTGGCTGGTGGCGATCTGGATCGTGCTGGCCGTGGTGGGGGCTGTCGTGAAAGGCCTTTTCTGGCTCGCTGTGATTGGAGGACTACTCCTCGCAGGCACCGCGGCTTACGGTGCGATCAAATCCAGGCGATGACTCTGGATAAATGACCGGGCACCGCTCACCATGGGGCGGTGTTGTTGGCGAACGAGGCCCGCCTCGAGCGGTGGGAACGAAAGGTCGAGTGGCCGTTGACGGCACTCGCCGTGGTGTTTCTCGCCGCCTACGCGTGGCAGGTTCTGGACGACCACGGGGCCATGCACTTCGTCCTCGAAGTGGTGTTGTGGCTGATCTGGGCGGTGTTCGCGGCCGACTTCGCGACCAGGATGACGCTGGCGCAGAACAAGCTGAAATTCCTCAGGACACATCTTTTCGATCTTGCCGCGGTCGTCCTGCCGATGGTTCGGCAGCTCAGAGTGCTGCGGTTGATCACGGTCATCACGTTGTTGAACAAGAAGTTCCAGGACAAGATCCGGCAGCGCGTCAGCATTTATGTCGCGTGCGTGACGGCAATCGTCGCGTTTTGTGCGAGCCTCGCCGTGCTCGACGCGGAACGGCATGCCGAAAACGCCAGCATCACCACGTTCGGCGACGCGCTGTGGTGGACGCTGACCACCATGTCGACGGTCGGGTACGGCGACCGCTACCCCGTCACGGGTGAGGGGCGGCTGGTCGCCGGGTTGCTCATGGTCGGCGGGATCGCGCTGCTCGGTGTCATCACCGGAACGATCGCGAGCTGGCTCGTCGAGAAGCTGCGCGGCGTCGAGAACGCCGAGCTGGAAGCGGCCAACGAGCTCAGGAACCTACGCGCGGAGATCGCCGAACTCCGCAAGGAGCTCAACACGCGCAGCGGCGGCTGACGTCCACAACCGCGCGTCCCAGCCTGCCAGCAGCGCACCATCCACATTGGACTGACGGTCGTCGAAGAAGAGCACGTCCGACGAGCCGATCAACGACGACGTGTGCGCCCAGATCGAAGCGTCCGGCTTGGCCATCGCGAGATCGCCCGAGAACACCAGGTGCCGGAAGTGCCCGGCCCACGGCGCCGAGGAAGCCAGCCGGGCGAACGTCACGGGAGCGTTCGACAGCAACGCCAGCGGCACGCCCAGCGCGGCCAGGTCCTCGATCAGCGCGACTGTCTCGAGAACCGGATCGTCCAGCCACCCGGCGTTGTCGAGCGCGGTCAGCTCCCGCACCTCGTCCGCCGAGAACGACAGCCCCAGCGAAGACCCGATCAACGCCCAATAGGAGGCATCCGACCCGCCGCGGTCGTAGGCGTCCCGATCCCAGTACGCCGCCTCGAACGCCTCCAGCGACACCCCGAGCCGAGCGGCGAGAGCGGGCAGCGCCGGGTTCCGCCGGCTGATCACCTCGCCGAAGTCGAACACGATCCAGCGCATCAGACGTTCTCCCGGACCCGGCGGAGCACCTCGGCGATGTCGGACGAGTCCACGTCGCCGTGCGTCACGAACCGGACCTTGCCCGACATCGGACTCGCGAGAATCCCGACCTCGCGCAACGACAGCAGCGTCTTGTCCAGGTCCGGCACGGCCGCCAGCACGATGTTCGTCGCAGGCGTCTCCACGTCCCATCCCAGCGCGCCAAGCCCGGTGGCCAGCGCGGCAGCACCCGCGTGATCAGCGGAAAGACGCGAGATCCGGTCCAGCGCGACGAGCCCGGCCGCGGCGAGAACGCCACCCTGCCGCACCCCGCCACCCAGCATCTTCCGCACCCGCCGAGCCTCGACGACGAAAGCAGCGGACCCGGCCACCACGGACCCGACCGGCGCCCCGAGCCCCTTCGACAGGCAGACCTGAACGGTGTCCACCCCGCCGACCAGGGCCGAAGGCGGCACCCCCAGCGCCACGGCCGCGTTCCACAACCGAGCCCCGTCCAGGTGCACGGCCAGCCCGCGAGACCGGGCCGCGGCGACCAGCGCAGCGTGATCATCAACCGAGGTGACCGTGCCGCCGGCGGCGTTGTGCGTGTTCTCCAAGCACAACAACGTCGTCCGCAGCCCGTAGTAGGGCGACTCCCCACCGGCGGCCGCGACCACGGCGGCGGGCGTCACGGAGACCAACGCGTGCGGCATCCCACCGGCCAGCCACGCCGCGGTGCCCAGCTCGGCGTCCAGCACGTGCGCACCCAACGGCGCCAGGAACCGATCCCCGCGCGACAAGTGCAGGTACAAAGCGATGAGGTTGCCCATCGAGCCAGAGGGAACCCAGAGGGCGGCCTCGACGCCGAGCAACGCGGCGACCCGCTCCTCCAGAGCGGCCATCGTCGGGTCGTGGTCCAGGACGTCGTCGCCGACCTCGGCCGCCGCCATCGCCCGGCGCATCGCGTCGTCGGGCTGGGTGACGGTGTCCGAGCGCAGGTCAATGGGCTTCACAACCCCGATCACATCACATCAGGTGAACGACCGAGGGGGTGATGTAGCTCTCGCCGATGGTTCGTGCAACCGTTGGGCACCCTGGTTCCGTCCTGTCAGTGCAACTCGATGAACGAGCGGAGAGCAGTCCGCGTGGATCAGCGCGACGAGCAGGAGTTCGCGGAGTACTTCGTGGCTCGCCGTGAGGCTGTGCGCCGAACGGCATACCTGCTGTGCGGCGACTGGCACCGCGCTGACGACTTCGCGCAGACGGCGTTCGTGGCACTGCACAGGAGGTGGCGGAAGATCAGGGACAAGCAGGCTCTGGACGCCTACGTCCGCCGCAGCGTCGTGCGCGCGGTGATCGACGAGTCCCGCCGGCCGTGGCGGCGCGAGAAGTTCACCGACGACATGCCCGAGTCGCCGACGACGGACAACGAGATCGGCGAGACGGTCGCGACCCGCGAGGCGTTGCTCAAGGGCCTGCGCAGAGTCCCGCCGAGGCAACGGGCGGTGCTCGTGCTGAGGTTCCTGGAGGGCCTCGACGTCACGGCCACGGCCGAGGCGCTGAAGTGCTCGGAAGGAACTGTGAAGAGTCAGACCGCGCGTGGACTGGCGGCGCTGAGGGAAGCTCTGGGCGACGCCATCGACGACCTGCGACCGGCGTCGTGACCAGCGAGAGGAGGACGTAGATGGACGAGCAGAAGCTCGCGGACCTGTTCCGCGACGCCGCACACGACGCGCCACCGGCGTCCTTCGACGTCGGCGACATCCGCACGGGCTCGCGCAGGGCCACCCAGCGCAGGCGCAACTCGATCGCCGCAGGCACGGCCTTCGTCGTGGTGCTCGGCTTCGGCGGTGTCATCGCCACGAACAGTTGGGTGACCAACGACGCGAACACCTTGAACAGCGCGGGTTCTGGGCAAGACCGGAACGAGCAGGCAGAATCGCCGGTGGCTCCGCAAATGGCGAACCCGCCGACGACGAACTTCTCCAGCAAGGACTCATCCACGCAGGGAGACGGGTCCACGCTGGGAAGCACCGGCCTTGGTGCCGGTGACAGCACAGTGCAGGGCTGTGCAGGTGTGGACCGAGAGCTCGCCGACGCCCTCGCCGTCGAGCTTTCGGTTCCGCCGGAGGGCGCGGAGCCGCCCACGCTGACCTGCTCTCCCGACTCGCGTTCGGCCGCGTTCAAGATCGACGGGCTCACGATCACCGCGATCGTCACGCCGCAGCCGTTCGAGGCGCCGGACGGGGCGGCGAAGCAGCAGACCGCCAAGGGCCAGGACCTCTACGTGTTCACGCAGGGCGACGGGCAGCTGAAAGGGCAGGCCAAGAGGTTCGCCGACGCACTGGCACCCAAGTTCTGACCGAACGCCCAGTACCCTGGCTCGACTATGACGGCAGCAACTCCCAAGGGTGAGCGCAGGCGGCAGGCGCTCGTGGAGGCCGCGTCCGGCCTGTTCGCGGAGGGCGGGTTCGACGCGATCAGGCACCGCGCGGTCGCCGAACGCGCCGGCCTGCCGCTCGCGTCGACCACGTACTACTTCGACTCCCTCGACGAACTGATCACCGCGGCCGTCGAGCACCACGGCCGCAGCGAGCTCGCGTGCTTCCGGGAACGGCTCTCGTCGATCTCCGAGCAGATGTCCGACGACCTCCTCGTGGAGTTCATGCTCGACCTGCTCGTCGGCGAGGACGCGACCGACATCGAGGCCGTGCTGCTGCGCTACGAACGCCTTGTCGCGACCGGCCGGCGGCCGTACCTGCGGCCGTTGATGCGCGTGCTGTCGACCGAACTGCGGGTGCTCGTCGCGGACGTGTTCGCGCGCTCGGGCCGTGAGGTGGACAGCGAACGGGTCGAGGAGCTGATCGCGCTGGTCGACGGCTCGGTGGTCAACTCGTTCATCGAGCTCAAGTCCGATCCGAGGGGCGTCGCGGGCAGGATGCTCCGTTCGGCCCTTTCGCGTCACGAGTGATGCAACCCCGCGTTCCTCCGATGCGTTCCCCTGGTTGAGGACGCGAGAGGGGAACGCATGCGCAAGGCCGACGAACAGGGCTTTCGCGAATTCGCGGCAGCCAATGCCGCGTCTTTGCGACGTACTGCGTACCTCTTCTGTGGCGACTGGCACACAGCCGAGGACCTCATGCAGTCGAGCCTCATGAAGATGTACCTCGCCTGGAAGCGGATCAAGGACCTCGACAACCTGATCGCCTACGCCCGCAAGGTGCTGCTGCGCACCTGGCTGGACGAGAAGCGCAGGCCGTGGAGGAGAGCCGAGCAGCGCGACGGAGAGCTACCCGACGCCGCCGACGCCACCGTGGACCCGGACACCACCAGTGCGAAGTTGTGGGCGCGTGAGCTGGTGCACACCGCGTTGCTCCAGGTCCCGCCGAGGCAACGAGCGGTGCTCGTGCTGCGTTACTTCGAAGACCTCTCGGTCGCCGAGGTGGCGGTGGCCATGGGGTGCACCGAGGGAACGGTCAAGAGCCAGACGGCGCGCGGTCTCGCCACCCTGCGCACCATCGTGGAGAAGCTCGACAGCAGTTCGGGGAGGGTCGCGTCGTGAGTGAGCAGGAGATCCGCGAGGGAATGCTGCTGGCCGTCTGGGACGAGCCGCCGCTCGACTTCGACCCCGACACCCTGATCAGGCGGGTGGAGCAGAAAAAAAGTCGCCGACGAGCACTGGTCGCTGTGGGCGTGGCTACGGCGATGATCGCCGTGGTGTCGTTCTCGCTGCCCGGCCTGCTGACCCGCGGCGACCAGGACGTGCAGCTCGCCACGGACGCCCCGGCGAGCGCGTCGACGGCCCCGTCCGAGCACCCCGCCCGCAAGGCTTCGCGCATCGGTGACCAGCTGGTGGGGTCCCTCGGGTCCCGGATGAGGAACTTCAAGGACCTCTACGCCTCGTTCACCCCTGGCCGGAACCCGTACCCGCCCAACCCGACGCAGGCTCCGCCGGAGTGGAGCGAAAAGGTCAGCGACTACTCGGGTTTCGTGTACTTCTACGACGACCTCGGTCCGACCGCGCTGCGCGTGATGGTCTCCACCTCCAGCTTCAGCACGACCTCCTTCTGCAGCGGGGCCTCCTACTGCAAGGAGACGCCGCAGCCCGACGGTTCGGTCGTCACCGAGGCGGAGTACCTGCAGGGATCTCCTGACGTCCAGGCGGCCGAGGTCGCGCGCAAGTTCGAGAGCGGCCTGGTCGTGCGCATCGGCTCCTACGCCTACAACCCGTCCAACAACCTGGGCCCGCGGCAGACCGTGCCGGTGCGCGTGGGGGTGCTCACAGACCTGGTCACGGAGCCCGGCATCCGCTGGGAGTAGCCGCCGGGTGCACTAACCTTCAGGGCGTGACGAAGCCCCGCATCGCCAACGTCCTCGCAGGTCGGTACGCCTCCACGTCGCTCGCGACGCTCTGGTCCGCCGAGCACAAGATCGTGCTGGAGCGCCAGCTCTGGCTCGCCGTGCTCAAGGCTCAGGCGGCCGCGGGCATCGACGTCCCGGCCACGGCGGTCGCGGACTACGAGCGCGTGCTGGAGCAGGTCGACCTGGAGTCGATCGCGGCGCGCGAGCGGGTCACCCGGCACGACGTGAAGGCGCGGATCGAGGAGTTCAACGCGCTCGCGGGCCACGAGCAGGTCCACAAGGGAATGACCTCGCGCGACCTGACCGAGAACGTCGAGCAGCTGCAGGTGCTGCGGTCGCTGGAGCTGATCCGCTCCAAGGTCGCCGCCGTCCTCGGCCGGCTCGCGCGCCTCGCCGCCGAACACGGCGACCTGGTGATGGCCGGCCGGTCGCACAACGTCGCCGCGCAGGCCACGACGCTCGGCAAGCGGTTCGCGACGGGCGCCGACGAGCTGCTGGTCGCGTTCTCCCGCCTCGACGAGCTGATCGCGCGCTACCCGTTGCGCGGCATCAAGGGCCCGGTCGGCACCGCCCAGGACATGCTCGACCTGCTCGGCACGCCGGAGAAGCTGGCGGAGCTGGAGCGCACGGTCGCGGGCCACCTCGGCTTCGAGCGCGTGCTCACGTCCGTCGGTCAGGTCTACCCGCGCTCGCTCGACTTCGACGTCGTCTCGACGCTCGTGCAGCTCGCCGCCGCGCCGTCGTCGGTCGCGAAGACCATCCGGCTGATGGCGGGCCACGAGCTCGTCACCGAGGGCTTCAAGCCCGGCCAGGTGGGCTCCAGCGCGATGCCGCACAAGATGAACACCCGGTCGTGCGAGCGCGTGAACGGCTTCGCGGTGATCCTGCGCGGCTACCTGTCGATGGTCGGCGAGCTGGCGGGCGACCAGTGGAACGAGGGCGACGTGTCGTGCTCGGTGGTCCGCCGGGTCGCGCTGCCCGACGCGTTCTTCGCGTTCGACGGGCTGCTGGAGACGTTCCTGACGGTGCTGGACGAGTTCGGCGCCTACCCGGCCGTCGTCGCCCGTGAGCTGGACCGCTACCTGCCGTTCCTCGGCACGACGAAGGTGCTGATGGCGGCCGTTCGCGCGGGTGTGGGCCGGGAGACCGCGCACGAGGCCATCAAGGAGAACGCGGTGGCCGTCGCGCTGGCGATGCGCGAGCAGGGCCTCGCGGAGAACGACCTGCTGGACCGCCTCGGCGCGGACGACCGCCTGCCGCTCGACAAGGCCGCCCTGGAAGCGTTGCTGGCCGACCGCCTGTCGTTCACCGGCGTGGCGTCGGCGCAGGTCGCGGCCATCGTCGAGCAGGTCGCCGCGGTCGTCGACAAGTACCCGGCCTACGAGCCAGAGCCGATCCTGTGATCGTTTCCTCGCTGGTCGTCTACCCGGTCAAGGGATGTGGCGGGTACTCCGTCACGTCCCGCGCCGTGGAGCCCACGGGGCTGCGCGGCGACCGGATGATGATGCTGGTCGACGAGGACGGCGTCTTCCTGTCGCAGCGCAAGGTGCCGGAGATGGCGGCGATTCGTCCCTTTCTGACGGACGACGCGCTGCTCCACGGCGGATCGGCGTTCCCGATCATCACCGACGGGCCGCGCGTGCCGGTCGTCGTGCACACCTGGCACGGGTCCGGAGTGGACCAGGGCGACGAGGCCGCGGAGTCGTTCTCCCACGCCCTGAAGCGATCCGTGCGGCTCGTGCGCACTCCACCGGACATCCACCGCGAGACGACGGGCGAGACCACCGGCGTCGTCGGCTACGCGGACGGCAACGCGCTGCTGGTGCTCTCGCTGTCCTCATTGGACGGGTTGAACGAGCGCATCCTGGAACGCGGCGGCGACCCGGTGCCGATGGATCGCTTCCGCCCCAACGTGGTCGTGTCCGGCTGGCCGGAACCGCACACGGAGGACCGGGTGCGGCGCGCGGCGATCGGGGACGTGGAACTGGCCTACGCCAAGGACTGCGTGCGGTGCGCGGTGCCGATGGTCGACCAGGACACGGGGCTGAAGTCCGGCCCGGAGCCGATTCGCACGCTGGCGACCTACCGGCGCGACCCCGACGGCGGGGTCACGTTCGGGATGAAGGCGCAGGTCGCGCGCACCGGCACGATCTCGGTGGGCGACAAGGTCGACGTGCTGGAGTGGCGGGCCTAGGCCGTTCGCAGGCTAGGCCTTCTGCCAGCGCAACCGGTCGCCGCGCTGAGGATCCTTGCGGCACACCAGGTTCTCGCCGAGCAGGCCGATGCCCTTCGCGTTCTCGGGATCGCAGCGCGCGCCCTCGTTGACCAGCAACCCCTGCTGCGGGGGCGGTTCCGGGGTCGTCGTCTGCTGCGCGGGCGGCGGGGCCTGGACCGGCGGCGGCTTCTGCGAGGTCTTCGGCGTGGTCGTCGCCGAGGAGGAGGGCGATGACGACGATGTCTTGACCGTGATGTCGGCGACGTCGGGGGTCGGCACGATGCTCACGGCCTGGGGCACGCTGGAGTTCAGCGAGCCACCTGAGGCGGGAGACGAAATGGGGCTGGAGTCGAAGCTCCACCCGGCCACACCCAGCACGATCAGCAGAGCAGCACTGGCCAAAGCTGGGATCCACAAGGCCTTTCTTGTGAGCACGGGTGCACCTTAAGCTTCTTTTGCCTTGATCTGTAGATGTGAGGGCCTGTTCGTGCATTCAGGAACAAGGCCCGTACGCTCGGGGCCGTGCCTACGCTCGCTGACTACCAGCACGTCGCCCGCGGCAAGGTTCGCGATCTGTACGACGTGGACGACGAGCTGCTGCTGTTCGTCGCGTCCGACCGCATCTCCGCGTACGACCACGTCCTGAGCTCGGAGATCCCCGACAAGGGGCGCGTGCTCACCGCGATGAGCGTGTTCTGGTTCGAGCGGCTCGCCCCGAACCACCTGGTGGCGTTCGACGACCCGCGCATCCCCGCCGAGGTCCGAGGCCGTGCGCTGCTGGTGCGCAAGCTGCGGATGGTCGACGTCGAGTGCGTGGCGCGCGGGTACCTGACGGGCTCCGGCATGGCCGACTACACGGCGACCGGCGCGGTCTGCGGAATCGAGCTGCCGGCCGGCCTGGTCGAGGCGTCCGAACTGGACCCGCCGATCTTCACGCCCGCGTCGAAGGCCGAGATCGGCGCGCACGACGAGAACGTGTCGTACGACGTCGTGGCTCAGAAGCACGGCGACGAGCTCGCGTCGAAGCTGCGTGACCGCACGATCGAGCTGTACAGCGAGGCGCGCGCGTACGCGTTGACGCGGGGCCTGATCCTGGCCGACACGAAGTTCGAGTTCGGCCTGGACGCCTCGGGTGAGCTGATCCTCGCGGACGAGGTCTTCACGCCGGACTCGTCGCGCTACTGGCCGGCCGAGGGCTACGAGCCCGGTCGCGTGCAGCCGTCGTTCGACAAGCAGTTCGTGCGCGACTGGCTGACGTCCGAGGCCTCCGGCTGGGACCGCAAGTCGGACGTGCCGCCGCCTCCGCTGCCCGCAGACGTCGTCGAAGCGACCCGTGCGCGCTACATCGAGGCCTACGAACGCCTTACTGGCCGGTCTTTCGCTGACTGGCTCGCCTGAGTTAGCGCTGCTTTCACGCGGATGTCACCACGGCGTGGCGCACTCATCAGGTGCACTCACAGCTCGTGGTCTCTCTGTCCGGCATCGGTCCGCAGACACTCGACCGATGCGCTGATCTCGCCGCGGGTCTCGACCCGCGGCGCGTGCCGTTGTCGCTGCTCGTAGTACCTCGCGAGCTCGGCAGGGCGCAGGAATGGGTGCGGCAGCGGGCCGCGCTGGGCGATGCGGTCGTGCTGCACGGCCTCGGTCAACGGCGGCTGCCGGCCTACGAGGCCGGGCTGCTGCTGACGGGGGCTCGGTTGCAGCTGGACGCGCTGGGGCTCGACGCCGACACGTTCGCGCCACGGCGGTGCGTGGCGTCGCCCGGGACGTTGCTCGCGCTGGCCAAGCACAGGTTCCAGCGGTGCGCCGACTCGACCGCCGTCCGCGAGGTCGGCAGCGGGCTCGCGACGCTGGGCCGCCTGCACGCGCTGACCGAACGCAGCAGCTTCGGTGAGCTGCGCACGTTGGCGCTGGTCTACGCGACGGCCCGGTCCGCGCGCCGCGGCGGGCTGACCAGGATCACCGTCGACGCCCGTGACCTGCACCGGCCCGGTGCGCGCCAGGCCGTGCTCGACGCCGTGGACATCGCTCTCGCCCACGACGCCGCGCCGACCACCTACGTCAGACTGCCGTCGCCTCGCCAGGCGTCAGCGGCCTGACCTCGGTGCCCTCCGGCTTGAGGTTCGTGATCATGCCGTAGACGAACTCGGGCATGGCCAGCAGCTTCTCGTGGATGGGCACCGCGACGCGGGGGCGGACCGTGCGCAGGAAGTCCACCGTCTCGCTGAGGCGCATCCACGGGGCCATGGTCGGCAGTCCGAGCACGTCGATGTCCTCGTCCGGCACGAACAGGGCGTCGCCGGGGTGGTAGAACGCGCCGTCGTTGAACACGTAGCCGGCGTTCGCGATCACGGGGATGTCCTCGTGGATCACCGCGTGCGTGCCGTTGACGACCTTGACGCTGATGTCGCCGACCTTGAAGGTGTCACCCGGCCGGGCGACCGTCGGGTTCTCGACCTTGGGCGCGCTGCCCTCGTCGACGATGAGCTGCGCCTGCGGGTTGGCCTTCAGCAGCGCGGGCAGCCGGTTCTCGTCGAGGTGGTCGAGGTGCTGGTGCGTGACCAGCACGGCGTCCAGGTCGGTGACGTCCTCGAACCCCGAGGAGAACGCACCTGGATCGATCAGCACGCGGGTGGTTCCCGAGTCGAGAAGCACGCAGGAATGACCGAAATGGACAAGTTGCATCGAATCCTCCATTACCGACGTTCGGCGGGCTGACACGGTCAGGTGACGTCGGAAGTATCAAAAGGCATGAGGAAAACCCTGCAACTCCTCACGGCACTGGCTCTCGCCCTGCCGATGACGTCCATCGTCCCTGCTACCACCACCTCTACACCTGCTCAGGCTGCTTCGCCGCAGACGCAGGAAATCGGAACTGAGGAGAACGTCTCAGTCCGCGTGGGTGGCGCGAATCGTTCGACGACCGTCGAACGACCGGGCTCCGGATACGTGAAGCTGCATTTCACCGACCTGCGAATCCTGCCGGGTGACGTGCTCACGGTGTCGAATCCTGACGGCACCGAGAAGTACACCTACACGAGAGATCTGAAGGCCTCGCTCACCGCCACCGTCGACGCGTCCGGGTTCTGGGCGATGTCGATCACCGGTTCGACGGCCGTGGTCTCGGTGACGAACCCGCTGTCGCGCGTGCGGATCGACAAGCTGACGCGCGGCTACACCGAGGCGGAGATGTCGTCCCAGCCGTCCGTGCAGAGCATCTGCGGCACGAACGACTACAAGGACGCCGTCTGCTACCAGTCCAGCAACCCGACCGAGTGGGGCAAGACCGCGTCCGTGGCGAAGCTGCTGCGCAACGGCAGTTCGCTGTGCACGGCGTGGCGCGTCGGCCCCAACAACCGCATGCTGACCAACGAACACTGCTTCACCAGCACCTCCGGCATCGAGGTGTGGTTCAACTACCAGTGCCCGACCTGCGGCGGCACGGCCTCGGCCACCGTCACGAAGGTGCTGGCGGCATCGGTGCTGAAGTACAGCGCACCGCTCGACTACACCCTCTTCACGGTGAACAACTTCGCGGCCATCAGCTCGTTCGGCTACCTCGAACTGGACGCGCGCGTCCCGGCCGTGGGCGAGGAGATGTACATCGTCGGCCACCCGGCCGGAAAGCTGAAGAAGTTGTCGCTGCGCGACAACAACAACGGCGGCGGCTACTGCGTCGTGCGTGCCGTACGCGTGAACGGCAGCTCGTCGCAGTCCGACATCAGCTACATGTGCGACACCGAAGGCGGCTCGTCCGGCTCACCCGTGCTGTCGAGGCGCACGCACAAGGTGATCGGACTCCACCACTTCGGCGGCTGCCCGAACCAGGGCGTGCGCATCGACCTCGTCGCCGCGCAGATCAACTCACTGCTGTGAGGATCTCCAGCTCCTCCTCGTGAGTGAGCCCGGCCTTCCGGGCCCGGTCCAACCCGAGGCCGCGTTCGTACTCCAGCGAGTCGAGCGCGGTCTCGGCCAGCGGCCTGGTGCGCAGGCCGTTGGCCAGCGCGTTGCTGACGTCCCGGCCGACCATCTTGGCCCACGCGGCCGGCAACCACAGCGGCAACGACCGGGGCCCGGCCCACGGGCTGATCTTCAGCTCCTTGAGCACGGCCTCCTTGACCGGCACCAACTGCGTCCCAGGCGGCGCCGTCGCCCCCGCGATCTCCCCGATCGCCATCTGGAACGGCATGACGGGCCCGGTCGAGTCGTAGGTCCCGGTGACCCGCTCCTCGGCCGCGAACACGATCCACTGAGCCAAATCCCGCGCATCGATGTGCTGGAACCCGAGGTCAGGGCTGTCCGGCACGACCACCCGGCCACCACGGGCCATCCGCGCGGGCCAGTACCCGAACCGGTCGCTGGGGTCGTCGGGCCCGGTGATCAACCCGGCCCGCACGATGAACTCACGCCCGGCCATCGCCTCCCGCACCGCGATCTCGCTGGCCACCTTGATGCCGCCGTACCGCTCGGACGTGAACTCCTCGTCCGGATCGTCCTCGAGGGCCGGGAGGAGCTCGTCACTGCCCGTCCCATGATCCGCGTAGACCGAAATGCTGGACACGAACGTCCAGTGCGGCGTCGTCCCCCCGAACGCGGCGATGGCGTCCCGAACCCAGTTCACTGAGTACTTCGACACGTCGACGACGGCGTCGAACTGCTCACCGGCCAGCTTCTCGAACGCGCCGGGCCGATCCCGGTCGACCTGGACGAGCGTGGCCCCCTCCGGCACGCCGCCGGAGGCACCGCGGGCAGCGCAGAACACTTCGTGGCCGCGGCGGACGGCCTCCGCCGTGACGGCCTTGCTGAGGAACACGGTTCCGCCGAGCACGAGGATCTTCATGATCCCCAGCATCCGTCCGATCGGCCTCGGCTGCCAGTGGTCTCGCTTTCGGCGAAATAGCTCGTTGGAATAGGTCCACTTCGGAGTCGTTCGGACCCGATCGGTTGGAGTTCGTGAACTGGTGTTCGACACTTGCCGATGAACGTCTCGTGAGTGTGCACGCCTTTGTCGACGAGTCTCGGCGCAACGACACGTATCTGCTGGCGGTAGCCCTGATCGACCCCGGCCAACTGACCAAGCTGCGCAAGTTGTTGATGGGGCTGCGCATGCCGAACCAGCGCGAGCTGCACTTCAAGAAGGAGACTCCGGCTCGCCGCAAGCAGATCCTGTCGACCTTGGGATCGGCAGTGGTCCAGGTCGACGTCTATCTCGCGTGCTGCCGCAAGGGCGAAGAGCGGGCGCGGCAGACCTGTGTCGCGCGGTTGACCGACGACGTGCTGAAGGTCGGCGTCACTCGGCTGGTGTTCGACAGCCGTGAGGTCCGTGACGACCACGACCTGCTGACCATCAGGACTACCCTCGGCAAGTCCTCGTGGGGCACGGGCTTGTTCTACGAGCACCTGCCCAGCGAGAACGATCCGCTGCTGTGGATCCCGGACATCGTCGCGTGGTGCTACGGCGCCGGCGGTGACTGGTTGCGTCGCGTGCAGCCGTTGATGGGCAACGTGATCGACACGAGGAAGCCCTAGAAAGCGCGAAGCACGGCGGCCGACCGTCCGGACGGGCACCGTGCTCACTTCTCCGGCTTACGGGCCGAAGCTGACACCAGATTACCAAACCGTCGGTCCGAGGCAAGGTCGTTCACCCGGAAGTGGAGCGGTGACGATGTGCCCCCGAACACGTGTCGGGAGGATGAACTCCCAGGTCAGGTAGGCTCCCGAGGTACCGCCAGCCCCTCTCCGATCACCCAGGAGCAGTCTGTCGTGGCCCGAGTCGTCGTCGACGTCATGCCGAAGCCCGAAATCCTCGACCCCCAAGGCCAGGCGGTGGCGAACGCGCTGCCTCGTCTCGGCTTCGACGGTGTCACCGCCGTCCGCCAGGGCAAGCACTTCGAGCTGGAGGTCGCCGACGACGTCGACGACGCCACGCTCGCCAAGATCGCCGAGACCTTCCTCGCCAACCCCGTGATCGAGGACTGGACCGTGCGCAGGGTCGAGGCATGAGGGTCGGTGTCATCACCTTCCCCGGCACACTCGACGACGTAGATGCGCAACGCGCAGTCCGTTACGCAGACGGGGAAGCGGTCAACCTCTGGCACGCGGACCGGGACCTGAAAAACGTCGACGCCGTGATCGTGCCCGGCGGGTTCAGCTACGGCGACTACCTGCGGTGCGGTGCCATCGCGCGGTTCGCGCCCGTCATGCAGGAAGTGGTCGAGGCCGCGAACAAGGGGATGCCGGTTCTGGGCATCTGCAACGGCTTCCAGATCCTCGCCGAGGCCCATCTGCTGCCCGGCGCGCTGACTCGCAACGAAAAACTGCACTTCGTGTGCCGCGACCAGTGGCTGAAAGTCGAGAACAACGCCACCAGCTGGACCACCAGGTACGACCGGAACGCCGAGATCCTCGTGCCCTTGAAGTCCGGTGAGGGCAGCTACCAGGCGGACGAGGACACCCTCAAAGAGCTCGAGGACAACGACCGGATCGTCTTCCGGTACGTCGGGGAGAACCCCAACGGCAGCCGGAACGACATCGCCGGCATCTCGAACGCCAGGGGCAACGTCGTCGGCCTCATGCCGCACCCCGAGCACGCCGTCGACGCGCTGACCGGGCCCACGGACGACGGCCTCGGCATGTTCCTGTCCCTGCTCGACACGGTGGTGAACGCGTGATCGACACCGTCAAGAACGCCGAGGCGACGCCCGACCAGGAACAGCCCTACAAGGAGCTGGGCCTCAAGGACGACGAGTACGCGCGCATCAAGGAGATCCTCCACCGCAGGCCGACGGACGCCGAACTGGCCATGTACTCGGTCATGTGGAGCGAACACTGCTCGTACAAGTCGTCCAAGGTGCACCTGAAGTACTTCGGTGAGACCACCACGGACGAGATGCGCGGCAAGATGCTCGCGGGCATCGGCGAGAACGCCGGCGTGGTCGACGTCGGCGACGGCTGGGCCGTCACGTTCAAGGTCGAGAGCCACAACCACCCGTCGTACGTCGAGCCCTACCAGGGCGCCGCGACGGGCGTGGGCGGCATCGTCCGGGACATCCTCGCCATGGGCGCGCGCCCACTCGCCGTCATGGACCCGCTGCGGTTCGGCAGGCCGGACGCCGAGGACACCAAGCGCGTGCTGCCCGGCATCGTCGCGGGGGTCGGCGGGTACGGGAACTGCCTCGGGCTGCCGAACATCGGCGGCGAGGTCGTGTTCGACGAGTCGTACCAGGGGAACCCGCTGGTCAACGCCCTCTGCGTCGGGGCGATGCGCAAAGAGGACCTGCACCTCGCGCACGCGTCAGGCACCGGCAACAAGGTCATCCTCTACGGCGCGCGCACCGGCCTCGACGGCATCGGCGGGGTCAGCGTGCTGGCGAGCGAGACGTTCGACGACACGGCGGGCAAGCGCAAGAAGCTGCCGAGTGTCCAGGTCGGCGACCCGTTCACGGAGAAGATGCTGATCGAGTGCTCGCTGGAGCTCTTCGAGAAGGACCTCGTCGTCGGCATCCAGGACCTCGGTGGCGCCGGTCTGTCCTGCGCGACGAGTGAACTGGCGAGTGCGGGCGACGGCGGCATGCACGTCTACCTCGATCGCGTGCCGCTGCGGGCCGAGAACATGACCCCGGCCGAGATCCTCAGCAGCGAGTCGCAGGAACGCATGTGCGCGGTCGTCGAGCCGGGCAACGTCGAGGCGTTCCTGCGGGTCTGCGCGAAGTGGGACGTCATCGCCACCGAGATCGGCGAGGTCACCGAAGGCGACCGCCTGGTCATCACCTACCACGACGAGGTCGTCGTGGACGTGCCTCCGCGCACGGTCGCGCACGAGGGCCCGGTCTACGAACGGCCGATCGCGCGCCCCGCCGACCAGGACGAGCTCCAGGCGAACACGCCGGACAGCCTGCCGAGGCCGGAAAACGTCCTGGAACTCATCAAGATCATGGCGGCCAGCCCCAACCTGGCCTCCAAGAAGTGGGTCACCCAGCAGTACGACCGGTACGTCCGCGGCGGCACGGTCCTCGCCCAGCCGAGCGACAGCGGCATGATCCGCATCGACGAGGAGACCGGCCGCGGCGTCTCGCTCTCCACCGACTGCAACGGCCGCTACACCAAGCTCGACCCGTACGAGGGCGCGAAGCTGGCGCTCGCCGAGGCCTACCGCAACGTCGCCACCACCGGCGCCACGCCCGTCGCCGTCACCAACTGCCTCAACTTCGGCTCGCCGGAGGACCCAGCGGTCATGTGGCAGTTCGAGCAGGCCGTGAAGGGTCTCGCGGACGGCTGCGCGGAGCTCGGCATCCCCGTGACCGGCGGCAACGTCAGCTTCTACAACCAGACCGGCACGACGGCGATCCTGCCGACGCCGGTCGTGGGCGTGCTCGGCGTGATCGACGACGTGCGCCGCCGCATCCCCACCGGGATCGGGGCGGAGGCCGGCGAGACGCTGCTGCTGCTCGGCGAGACCAAGGCCGAGTTCGGCGGCTCGGAGTGGGCCCACCACGTCCACGGTCACCTGGGCGGACTGCCGCCGAAGGTCGACCTGCAGCGGGAGAAGCTGCTCGCCCAGGTCCTCGTCGCGGGCTCGCGGGACGGCATGGTCAGCGCCGCGCACGACCTGGCCGAGGGCGGTCTCGCCCAGGCGCTGGTCGAGACGTGCCTGATCGGCGAGGTCGGCGCGCGGGTGTTCCTGCAGGGCGACCTGTTCACCGAGCTGTTCAGCGAGTCCGCCGGACGCGTGCTGGTCGCCGTGCCGCGCACGGAGGAGCAGCGCTTCGTCGACATGTGCACCGCGCGCCGCCTGCCGTGGCGCAAGGTCGGTGTCGTCGACCCGGAGTCGAACGCCCTGGAGATCCAGAGCCTGGGCGAACTCGCGCTGGACGAGCTGCGCGAGGCCTGGGAGGGCACGCTCCCGGCCCTCTTCGACTAGCGAAACGGGCCCCGCCACGTCAGGCGGGGCCCGTTTCAGCTCGAAGCGATCCGTTGCAGCTGCTCGAACCGGCCGTTGAACAGGTTCTGGTCGCCCGGGAAGAGCCCGGCCGCCTGCCACTGCCAGATCGTGTGGAAGTCGAAGCCCACCGGCAACGCGCCGAGCTTCGAGTTGTAGTGCGCCACCCACAACGGGTTGTCGTCACCGAACTTGTACGAGCCGCCGACGCACTTGTTCCACCAGCTCGTGGACGTGTAGATCGCCGGATGACGTTTCGTGCGCGCGTAGACCGTGTCGCTGAACGCCCGCACCCACGTGGTCATGGCGCCCTGGCTCATGTTGTAGCAAGTGTCGCCGTACGGGTTGTACTCCATGTCCAGCGCGGGCGGCAGCGTCTTCCCGTCCGGTGACCAGCCGCCGCCGTTGTCGACGAAGAAGTTCGCCTGCGCCTCGCCGCTCGCCCGGTCCGGCAGCGCGAAGTGGTACGCGCCGCGGATCATGCCGACGTTCAGGGAACCGTTGTACTGCTGGGTGAACTTCGGGTTCCGGTAGGTGGTGCCCTCGGTCGCCTTGACGTAGGTGAACCGCGCGCCTTTGTCCCAGGAGGACTTCCAGTCGACGTCACCTTGGTGGCTGCTGACGTCCATGCCGGGAACTTTGCCCTCGGTGGGCGGGGAATCGTCCGAACGAAGGTCGCCCGTGCCTTCGTGCTTGAGGATCTGGGAGCCCGCAGTGTGGTCCGCGGAGCCCTCGGGCAAGGGCGCCGCGGACGCGGGTGCCGGCGAGAGGCCGGCGACGATCGCCACGATGCTGATCAAGGTCCGCATGGAGTAGATCGTCCGACCATTTGTCCTAATTAGCCACCAGGGTCACCCGTCCAGGCGGGACAGTTCCTCGGCGGACAACTCCAGGTGGGTGGCCGCGGCCGAATCCAGGATGCTGGCCGGGCGAGAAGCACCCGGAATGGGGACTACCACTTCCGACTTCGCGAGCATCCACGCGAGACAGACCTGGTGAGCGCTCACGCCGTGGGTCTCACCGACCTCCTGGAACGGACCGCCCAACGACCCCGCCTTGCCGATCCCTCCGAACGGGCTCCACGGCAGGAACGCGATGCCGAGCTTCGCGCACAGCTCCAGTTCGGGTTCGCTCGATCGGAACACCGGCGAGAACTGGTTCTGCACCGCCGCGAGCCGCCCGCCGAGGATGTCGTTGGCCAGCACGATCTCGTCCGGGTTGAAGTTCGAGACACCGGCGTAGCGGATCTTGCCGCTGTCCAGGATCTCCTTCAGCGCGCCGACCGACTCGGCGATCGGCGTCTTCGGGTCCGGCCGGTGGAACTGGTACAGGAAGATCTGGTCGACGCCGAGCCGCCGCAACGACCCGTCGACCGCCTTGCGCAGGTACTCGGGCCGCCCGTCGAGCTCCCAGCCACTACCGGACACGCGCGTGTGCCCGCCCTTGGTCGCCACGAACACCTCTTCGGAACGGCCGCGCAGCCCTTCGGCGATGAGCTCCTCGTTGTGCCCGAAGTCCGAGTCGTCGAGCGAGTAGGCGTCGGCGGTGTCGATGAACGTCACGCCCGCGTCGAGCGCGGCGTGGATGGTCTCGATCGCCTGCGAGCGCTCCGGCCTCCCCTGCACGGAGATGGGCATGCCGCCCAGGCCGATGGCGCTGACTTCCACTTCTCCGATGCGACGCTTCTGCATGTACTCCACTCTGGACCCTCCGGATTAAGCTGTCCAACGCAGAGAAGTGATCTCATTGAGCACTCAGGGTGATGAATCGTGGAACTCAGGCAGCTGGAGTACTTCCTGGCCATAGCCGAAGACCTGCACTTCACGAAGGCCGCGCGCCGGATGCACGTCGCCCAGTCGGGCCTCTCGGCGTCGATCCGGGCGCTGGAGGTCGAACTCGGCGCGCCGCTGTTCCTGCGCACCACCCGCCAGGTCGAGCTGACCCAGGCCGGCCGCGCCCTGCTGCCGGAGGCGCGACGGGCGCTGGCCAGCATCTCCTCCGCCAAGGACGCCGTCGCCGCCGTCCAGGGCCTGCTGCGCGGCACGCTGTCCGTCGGCAGCCTCCAGTGCCTGCACGTCGTGCACCTGCCCGCGGTGCTGGCGCGCTTCCACGAGCTTCACCCGGGAGTGGAGATCAGGATGCGCCAGTCCGGCAACGCCGACCTGGTCGAGGAGGTCCGCGCGGGCAGGCTCGACCTCGCGTTCGTCACCCGCCAGCCGAAGATCGCCGACGACCTGCGGGTGTCCGCTCTGGCCGGTGAACCGCTGGTGCTCGCCTGCGCGCCGGGCAGCCCGTTCGCGGGCAGGGAGTCCGTGGCGCTGGCCGAACTGACCGGTCAGTCCTTCGTGGACTTCAACCCCGACTGGGGCACGCGCGACCAGGTCGACCGCACGCTCGCCGAGGCCGGGATCGACCGGCACGTCGCCGTCGAGGTCAACGACGTGCACTCACTTCTTGACTTCGTGGCCTTCGGGCTCGGCGTCGCCCTCGTCCCGCAGTCGTTCGCCCTCAAGACTGATCGAGCGCACTTCGTCGGCCTGCGCGGCGACACTCCCGCCGCCGAGACCGTCGTCGTCACCGCGAACACGGTCGGCGCCGCCGCCGGGGTGCTGCTCGACATGGTCTTCGAGGCGCGGGCGGGCAGGCTGCGGGCTGCCGGTTAGCTTCCAGCCGGGGTACTCGTTGCGCATCGCCGTCTCCGGCAGCACCTCCAGCTCGCCGACCTGCCGGGCGGGCACGTGCTCGGACAGCGCGAGGAACGTGCCGACCTGCGCTGCGCGAACGTCGACCTCACCGGCGAACCGGACCTCGGAGAACGCGACCCCGCCGGCGAACTTCGTCTCCGTGAGGTTCAGCCGTCCGTGGAAGGTGGAGCCGGAGAAGAGCGTGGGCTTGCGGATCTCCATGCGGGGCAACGCGGTGATGCCGTAGAACTGCGCCCGCCGCGCGATGAACCTGTTGACCCGCCTGCCGTCCAGCTGGAAGTACTCCAGCGCGGCGCCGGTCAGGTCGAGGTCGTAGAAGTCCTTCCTGCCCTTGTTCCCCCACGAGAGCAGGTCGCGGATCAGCCGTTGCGCGGTGCGCCGGACCTGCTGCTCCCGCTGCGCCTCCTCCGGCACCTCCTCGAGGAACACCGTGTCCGGGTCGGCGCCGTTCTCGGCCCACGTCGGGTGCTTGAACGGCCGCCGCAGGTACGCGCACAGCACGTCGAGCACGGTCTGCTTGTAGCGCGGGGTCGAGTTCGCCAGCCACACCAACGAGTGCATCGCGCCCACCCGCACCTGGTCGGCCTCGTTGCCGAGCAGCTCGACCGACCGCGCGAACCGTTCGTCGGCGACCTTCTCGCTCTCCAGCGAGTGCTTGCGGTCGTTGAGCCACAACGCGTACAGCGCGACGACCGCACCGCCCGCGACCCCGGCCGTCTTCACGATCTCGACGGCGGGCGCCTTGACGAGCCACAGCAGCACCGCGGTCGCGGCGGTCACCACGGCCGCGGAGATGACGGCGAACAACCACTTCACGTCAGTTCCTCCACGCTTCGGGCAGGTCGGCCGCCACGGCGAACGTGCAGCCGTCCGCCTTCACCTCGGCCCACTCGGAGTTCAGGAACTTGGTCTCCCCACCGAACTTCGTCTCGGTGAAGATCGCGATCCCCTGCGCCTTGAACCGGCTGAACCACCCGCGGCCGACGACCTCGGTGTGGTGCATGTGGAACCGGCCGGTCATGGTCGCCTCGGTCACGTAGAAGTGGCCGTGGATCTTCATGTGGTGGAACGAGTTCGAGTCCTCGAAGTGCGCGACCCGCATGTAGAGGTCGCCGACCTGCCGGTACGACAGGTCCATGAACTCCAGGTGTGCCTTGGTGAGGTTGAGGTCGTAGAGCGGCGGGTTCTTCTCCTCCAGCCGCGGCAGCAGGTCCTCGATCAGCCGTTGCGAGGTGAGCCTGACCTCCAGCTCGATCTCCTCGGGATCGGCCTGCCTCTTGCGGTACGGCTGCCGCAGGTACGCGCAGAGGATGTCGAGGACGGTCTGCGTGTAGTCGGTGCGCGACTTCGCGAGGCCCGCCAACGCGTGCATGGCGCCCACGCGCACCTGGGCGGTCTCGTGGCCGAGCAGTTCGACGGCGCGCGCGAACCGTTCGTCGGCCACCCGCGAGCGGTCGTGGTCGATGCGCTGGCTCTCCAGCTCCTGCCGCGCCTCCTCGACCTTGCGCCGGCGGTCGTTCAGCCAGAGCGCGTACAACGCGACGATCGCACCGCCCGCGAGACCGCCCGTCTTGATCGCCTCGTGCTTGGGCGCGCCGGGGTCCACGAGCAGCAGCGCGCCGCCGACCAGCAGAAACGCGCCGATCGACGCGAGAATGGTCGACAGCAGCAAACTTTTCCTCACGAGGTCCGCATTCTGCCAAGAGGCGGGTGCATGATGGGCTGGAACGGTCCGAACGCGGGTGGGGTGAGCGAGTGGAGCGGCCGAACTGGGCGCCGGGGGACATCGACCTGGAACGGCCGAGCGTCGCGCGCGTGTACGACTACTGGCTCGGGGGCGCGCACAACTTCGCCGCGGACCGCGCCGTCGGCCAGAAGACCCTGGAGACCATGCCCGAGCTGCGCGGGGTGGTGCTGAACCACCGCGCGTTCCTGCGCCGGGCCGTCCGGTACCTGCTGAGCCAGGGCGTGCGGCAGTTCCTCGACCTCGGGTCCGGCATTCCGACCGTCGGCAACGTGCACGAGATCGCGCAGGCCACCGACCCGCGGGCGCAGGTCGTGTACGTCGACATCGACCCCGTCGCCGTCGCGCACAGCCGGTCGATTCTGGGCGGCAACGACCACGTGGGCGTGCTGCAGGCGGACGTGCGGGACTGGGTGGGTGTGCTGGCCTCGGACGAGGTCGACAAGCGGCTCGACTTCGACGAACCGGTCGCGGTGCTGATGATCGCGCTGTTGCACTTCGTGCCGGACGAGGACGACCCCTGGGACATGATCGGCGGCTACCGCGACAGGCTCGCGACCGGCAGTTTCCTCGCGATTTCGCACGCGGGTTACGAGGCCGACGAGGAGTCGGACGCCTCGAAGGAGGCGCGCCGGATCTACGACCGCAACGTCACCCGGATGACTTTGCGGGACCTGGCGGAGTTCACCAGCCTGTTCAAGGGGTTCGAGCTGGTCGAGCCCGGTGCGGTGCGGGTGCCGGCGTGGCGGCCCGAGTCACCGGCCGACGTCGAGGAGTCGGGACAGCGTTTTCCGGGGTTCGCCGCGATAGGCCGGAAGGCGTAGAGATGACTGCGGACGGCGACCGGCCGTATGCTCCGCGTTCGTGGCGTTAGGGCCGAGAAGATGACCGATCGGGTTGACCAGCGGGTGCGTGAGGATCGTTCACGACTGAGCCCGGCCGTACTGGCCGGTGCGGGTTCGTTCGCGCGCAGCTGGGCCACGGCCGTGATCGGGTCGAGTTACGTGCCGATGACCAGGGCCGAGGTCGCCCAGCACCTCCAGGACCTCACCGAGATGCTCGTCGAGGCCCTGTTCGCGAGCCCGTTCCGCACCGCGCCGGGCTACGAGATCGGCTCCCGGCTGGTCGACGCGCACTTCACCGGCACCGACACCCTCGGCCGCACGGTCCAGCTGCTCGGCGACGACCTGCTGGCCGAGCTGGGCTTCCCCGGCGACGACCGGCTGCAGTCCCGGCTCGCCGCCCTGCAGGGCTCGCTGGCCGCCGGGTACGCCCGCGCGTTGCGGGAACGGACGCTGGCCGAGCAGGAGGCCATCAGGGCCGCCGTGCTGGACGCCCGCGACCAGGCCGAGTCGATGCTGCGCGCGTCCGAGGCCCGGTTCCGCGCCATGTTCACCGAGGCCGCGATCGGCATCGGCATCGCGGACATCGACGGCCGTATCCTCGACGTCAACCAGGCGTTGCAGGACATGCTCGGGTTCAGCGTCGAGGAGATGCGCCAGTACAACGTGCGCGACCTCATGCACCCCGAGGACGCGGGCAGCGTGTGGCGGCTCTACGACCAGCTGATCGCGGGCGAGTGCGACCACTACCGCGCCGAGAAGCGCTTCCACCGGGCCGACGGCGAGCAGGTGTGGACGCACCTCACGTTGTCGCTCGTCCGCGACGACCACGGCGAGCCGCAGTACCAGGTCGCGATGATCGAGGACGTCACCGACCGCCACCTGCTGCAGAACCGCCTGCGCTACCAGGCGTTGCACGACCCGCTGACCGGCCTGCCCAACCGCGCGCTGTTCCTCGAACGCCTCGGCCGCGTCTTCAACAATCGTGCCAAGCACGTGCGAGCTGGCTTGTGCTACCTCGACCTGGACGGCTTCAAGGTCATCAACGACTCGCTGGGCCACGACATAGGGGATCAGCTGCTGGTCGAGGTCGGCCGCCGGCTCGACCACTCGGTGTCCGGCGAGGGCAAGCTGGTCGCGCGCATGGGCGGCGACGAGTTCGTGATCCTCGTCGAGGGCTCGTCCGGCGAGCAGGACATCGTCGACGTCGCCGACCGCGTGCTGACCGAGCTCGAGGCGCCGATCCGCATCGCGGGCCACGAGCTGTCCGTCTCGGCCTCGATCGGCATCGTCGAACGGCAGCTGTCCGGCACGACGTCCGCGGACCTCATGCGCGACGCCGACATCACGCTGTACTGGGCCAAGGCGGACGGCAAGGCGCGCTGGGCGTTGTACGACCCGGAGCGCAACGCCAAGGAGGTCGCCCGCTTCACGCTGTCGGCCACGATGCCGCGCGCGTTGGAACGCGGCGAGTTCTACGTCGAGTACCAGCCGTTGGTGCGCCTCGAGGACTCCACGGTGACGGGCGTCGAGGCCCTGGTCCGCTGGCAGCACCCGGAGTTCGGCCGGCTCGCCCCGGACCGGTTCATCGAGCTGGCCGAGGAGACCGGGCTGATCGTCCCCTTGGGACGGTGGGTGCTCCGCAAGGCCTGCGAGGAGGCCCGGCGGTGGCTGGAGGAGTTCGGTGACGCGGCGCCGTTCGTGTCGGTGAACCTCGCCGTGCGCCAGTCCCGCGACCCCGAGCTCGTGCGGGACGTCAAGCAGATCCTCGACGAGTGCGGGCTGCCGCCGCACCACCTCCAGCTGGAGCTCACGGAGTCCGCGATCATGGGCACCGCCGACGAGCCGCTGGAAGCGCTGCGGGCGTTGTGCGACATGGGTGTGCGGATCGCGATCGACGACTTCGGCACCGGCTACTCGAACCTCGCGTACCTGAAGCACCTGCCCGTGCACGAGCTGAAGATCGCCGGCTCGTTCATGGAGGGGCTGCGGGCCGAGAACGAGGAAGACCCGGTGGACGCGCAGATCGTGGCGACGCTGGTGCAGCTCGCGCACGCGCTGTCGTTGGGGGTCACGGCGGAGGGCGTGGAGACGCCCGCGCAGGCCGCCCGGCTGCTGCGGCTGGGATGTGACACGGGCCAGGGCTGGTTCTTCGCCCGCCCTGGCCCGCCCGAGAACATCGACAGCTTGTTGCGCGGAGACCTCTAGCGCTTGCTCACGTTGTGCCCGGACACCTCGACCACCGGCTGCGCGCCGCCGAGGTCGGACGTCCGGTACTCGGCCCGGATCGTCTGCGTCTCACCGGGGAACAGCGTGATGTAGTTGTCGGACCAGTCCGCGGGCAGCACCTCGGGACCGCCCTGCCCCTTGCGCAGCGACGCCCGCAGGAAGAACGCGACCGACGTGCCGGTGTTCTTGATCGTCACCGACGTGGCCTGCCTGCCGTCCGCACCCGGAGTCGTGGTCGAGGACACCGACACCTGCCCGGCCTTGAGCGAGCTCAACGACTTCAGGTCCGTGTACTGGGCCTGTGGCGTGTAGTACCAGTCGCCGCCGTTGTAGTTCAGCGTGTCCGCCTTGGTGGACAGCCAGTACACGTTGCGGTCGATCTCCTTGCCGCTGGAGTCCTTGAGCAGCAACCGGACGAAGTACGCCGTCGACAGCCCGGACGGCTGCGGCAGGGTCCCGACCCGCACGGACCCGTTGGCCTTGGCCGGGACGGACCGCGTCTCGTTCGCCTTCTGCGTGCCGTCCGAGTTGAAGACCGTGACCTGCAACTGCAGGCCCTGCTTGGCTTCCAGGCCCATGTTCACCACGGCGAGCGACTTGTCGTCGTAGGAGTACTGGGCGTGCAGGGCCTTGTTCGCCGTCTTGGCGCCGAAGTACGACCCCGCCGTGGCGAGGTTGTAGTTGTAGAGGTGCCAGAAGAGCTTGGGCCACGGGTCGTTCTGCATCCAGTAGATGACGCCCTGCGCCTGGTTCGCGCCGGTGTCGGAGAAGTCGCGGCCGAACGCCTCGAACTGCGCGCGGTTCGTCTCGTACTGCTGGAGCTGGGCCTTCTTGACGAAGTCGTCGACGTTCGACGGCTTGCCGTAGCGGTTGTCGAGCGCGGTGCCCCAGAAGCCGATCTTGCTGAAGTTGCCGGACGGCGACAGGTGGTACTGCTGCGCGTTGTAGTCCGTGAGCTTGTTGATCTCGGCCTGGCTCAGGAACTTCCTGAGCTCGTCCATCTCCGGGATCGCGAGACCGGGACCGATCTCCGACGCGAAGCCCGCCGAGCCGCCCTTCTGGTTGTTGTACCAATAAACCGGCGGCTCCCACCAGTACGGGCCGTCCATCTTCATGCCCGAGTCACCGAGCTGCGGGGAGCTGCGGCGCGCGGCCGCCGTGACGATCGGCGTCTGCCAGTCGGCCCGCTTCAGGGCGTCCAGGTAGATCTTCTCGACGGCGGTCACCGGGGCCTCGTCGGAGCCGATCAGGAACGTGAACACGCTGGGGTGGTTGCGAATGCGCTTGGCCTCGCCCTCGGCGGACGCCCCCGCGACGCGCTTGTCCTCGTCGGTGAAGCCGCCGGTGCCCTGCCACTTCGAGCAGCACTCCCAGCCGGTCATCAGCAGGATGCCCATGCGGTCGGCCATGTCGTAGATCTCGTCGTTCTCGGGCTTGCCCTCGAGACGGATCGTGTTGAGCCCCATGGACTTCGTCAGCAGCATCTCGTCGGCGATCTTCTGCACGTTCGTGCGCAGGAAGAGGTCCGACGCCCAGCCGCCACCGCGGATCAGGATCGGCTTGCCGTTGATCTGGTACTGGATGTTGCCGCTGATCATCTTCGAGGTGACCTCGCGGATGCCGAACGTCGTCTTCTGCTGGTCCGACGCGGCACCGGAGACCGTCGCTGCCGCCGTTGCCTCGTACAGCGGCTGCGCGCCCATCTGGTACGGCCACCAGATCTGCGGGTTGGTGACGTTCAGCGTGAACGTGAGGGTCTTGGTCTCGTTCGCTGCCAGGCTCACGTTCTGGCTGTAGTTCTGGCCCGCCGTGCTGCCGGAGACGGTCGTGGTGACCGCGCTGCCGGTGTTGTTGCGCGCGTCGACCTTCACCGTGACGGTCGCGGTGTTCAGGTTCGGCAACGGCAGATCGGACAGCACGTGCAGGCCCCGCAACGAGACCGCGCCGCTCTGCGCGAGGTCGACGTCGCGGAACAGGCCCTGGTTGCGGTCGGGCGGGAGCTGCGACCAGTCGATGAAGTGGATCACCAGGTCCTTGGCCGGGTCGGACGGCGACGCCTTGATCGCGACCGCGTTGTCGCCCTTGCGCAGCAGGCCGGTGACGTTGAACTCGTGCGTCGGGTACGCGCCGATGACGGTGTCGGTGCCGGCGACCTTCGTGCCGTTCAGCCACACCTCACCGCGGGAGATGACACCGCCGTTGAGCTTGAGGAAGGTGTTCACGCCCGGCTGCGGGTCCGCCTGGAAGACCTTGCGGTACCACCACGGCACCTTGAAGTCGTTGGCGTTGGCCTTCTTCAGGTTGTCCGAGTAGTTGACGTCGCCGTACCTGTTGTTGGCGACCAGCCCGGCCATGACGGTCGACCGCGCGGGCACGGTCAGCCAGCCGGCGTCGGAGTAGCCGGGGCCGGAGATCACCGTGCCGGACTGGGTGGCGGTGGCGCTCGTCTGCATGCGCCAGTCGGGGATGGTGGAGGTCTGTCCGGGGGCGGCGGCCACCTTGAGCGCCGCTCCCGTGCCGGGCACGGGGCCCGCGTTGGCTGAGGTACCTGGCACCAGCAAGGCCAGACCCACCGCCGCCACGACCAGGGTCGGTAGTGGTCGGTTGCGCAGCATGTCGCTCCTCGACGCATCGGGGCGGCGGCGCTTCGGGGTATCGTAAAGAAGGTTTCCTTTTAGTGAGGTCACCGGCAATGCGCCTTACGGGTGACGCGGGACACATCAATCGCCACCCTCCGTGCCCGGCGATCCGATAGCTTGGCCGCCATGCGTCGACTTGCCGTCCCGTTCCTGCTGGCAGCGGTCCTGACCGGGTGTTCTTCGACCGAACCGGGAAAGCCCACCGCAGGGGACTCGGGCACCGGGACGCCGACGACCGGAACTTCAGCCGGAACGGCCCCGGTCAGCAGGCCGAAGGCGGTCGACCTGAAGACGATCGACCCGTGCACGCTCATCACCCCGGAAAAGAAGACGGCGCTGGGTTTGAACGTCGTCAAAGCCGGGGACCCCCTCGCCGATTACGGGGAGGGGAGCAAGCGGTGCAATCAGACGTACGCGGACCAGCTGTACATCTCGAACATCCACACGCTGCTCAACGGCGGGGTCGACCGGCTCAAGCAGACGACGGGTGAGTCGAAGCTCACCCCGGTGAAGGTCGCGGGCTACCCCGCCTACCTGACCCGGCGGGAGTCACCGGGCTCCGCCGGCGCGTGCGAGGTCTACATCGACGCGAACGACGGCCAGTTGCTGCTGGTGAACGGGGTCGCGGGGTTCGCGGACGACAAGGCCACGGTGGACGGTGCGTGCGAGCGGGCCAAGGCGCTCGCGGAGGCCGTCGGTGCTGTTCTCGCGACGAAATGACAGTTGAGTAGATCTACGCGCCTTATACCGGGAACCGGTCACTCGCGTAATGCATCAGAGCTACAGTCGTCCCAAAAGCACACACGGCTCGTTCCCTGAGGGCCGTACTGAGGAGGGTGTGCCGTGTTTCTCGCGGATGGTGGTGGAGGCGCTTCGTCGCCGCCAGAGTTCGGTCAGCGCAAGCTGAAGGTGGACCCGTCCGCCATTCCTCAGGCGAGGAAGGCCTTCGAACAGGCGCTGGCGGAGTTCAACGAGAAGATCACGCCCGCTGTCGACGACCTGCCCACCAAGCCGTGGGCGGGGGACCCGATCTCCAGCGAGACCTCGAAGGCGTTCAACGAGCAGACCTCCGAGAAGGCCCTGGCGGCGCTGAAGTTCTACAAGCAGCAGCTCACCGGCGTCATCGACCAGCTGAAGATGATCGAGGAGCAGTACCGCCAGGTCGAGGGCGACAACGCGGCCATGTGGGGCAAGCACCTGCGGGACCAGGGCTGAGAGGGGGACTGACCGATGACTGACCACCGCTTCCAGGGGTACGGACACCCCGAGCTGTACAAGATGATCAACTCCGGTCCCGGCGTCTCCGCCTCCATCCCGGTCGAGGCCGGCTGGAAGAAGATCGCCGCGACGCTGGCGCAGATCGACGCGGACCTGCACACGGGCCTGAAGAAGATGGGCGCGGACTGGGAGTCCGACGCCGCCGACGCCGCGCAGGGAGCGCTGTCGCCGCTGGCCGAGTGGGCCGGCTTCGCCGAGACCGGCGCGACCACCATGGAGAGCTCCGCGCGCCTGCAGGGCGAGTACATCGCCGACGCGCGCAAGAAGATGCCCGAGGTCGTGCCCGTCACGACCGAGAAGCCCGGCCTCCTCGACATCGCGGCCGGCGCGCTGACCGGTCCGGTCGGCATGGCGCACGTCGTGGGCCAGCAGGTCGACCACGAACGGCAGGAGGCCGCGGCCGACAACGCCGCCGCCCAGGCCGTCAAGGTCATGGAGGACTACCAGTCGGACAGCCGCTGGAACTCCTCGACGCTGGGCGACTTCCCGACGCCGCCGACCGTCGTGATCGACACGCCGCCGCCCGGCGACACGGGCACCGGCAGCACGCGCGTCGGCTACACGCAGACGAGCAGCGGCGCGCCGACCGGCACCACGACCTCTCCGGCGTGGACGTCCGGTCCGACGAACACCGGCACGCAGCAGCAGGTCTCGACCGGCTGGACGCCTCCGCCGACCGACACCACGCACACCTCGTGGACGCAGCCGCCGACGACCACGCCGACGCCGCCTCCCACGTACACCCCGCCGCCCACGAACACCCCGCACCCGACGCCGACCCCCACGCCGGTTCCGCCCGGCGGTCCGGTGTTCACCCGTCCTGGCACGGGTGGCCCCGGCGGTCCTGGTGGCACGTCCGGTGTTCGCGGTGGCCAGCTGGGCACCGGTGGTTCCGGCAAGGCGTTCGGGCCGATGTCCGGCTCGCTCGGCGCGTCCGGCCAGCAGGGTGCGATGAAGCCCGGTGGCATGCCGGGCGGCATGTCCGGGCTCGGCCACGGTCCTGACGGCGTGCGCGGCGGTGCCATGGGCTCCGGCGCGGGTGCCGGTGCCGGCAAGGCCGGTGCCGCGGGTGCCGGTGGCGCGGGCGGTGCCCACGGCCAGAAGGGCGAGGGCGAAGAGGACATCGAGCACAAGGCGGCCGACTACCTCGTCGAGACCGACGACGTGTTCGGCGACGAGCGGATGGTCGCTCCGCCCGTCATCGGCGGCTTGTCAGAGTGAGCCTGTTCGGCGCTCCGGCGGAGAGAGAGCCGATCGCTCTCTCCGCCGAGGAGTTCGACGTGGTGTGGGAACGGATGAACGTCGGCCCCATGCCGCTCGTCCTGAAGGTCCCCACGCCCGGGAAGACGCGGGACGAGCGCATCCAGCTCGAGAACCGGGTCTTCGCGCAGTTGGACCACCGGCGCCTCGGCAACTCCCGCGCGCTCTCGTCCGAGCTGGACGGGTTGCTGCGGATGTTCGTGAAGCCCGAGCGGGAGGCGGACGGCCGCCTCTGGCTCGGCCACAGCCTGCGCGTCCTCGCCGTGGCGAACGGTGACTGGGGCGCGCTCGCGACCTTGCGGGACGACCAGCTGACGTTCCAGCCGTGGGCGGGCTCCGGGCTCGCCTCGGCGGTGCTGTCCGTGCTGCCTCAGCACCCCGCCGGAACAGGGCTTTCGGTGACGTTGCCGAGCGCCGACATCGAGAAGGCGATCGCGAACACCGACGGCTCGCCGAAGTCGATGGAGGCCGCGTTCCGGGGCATCGGGCTGCGCGAGGACGACGCGAAGGCGCTGGTGAAGATGTTCACCGGGCTCGTGCACACCGGAAACTTCGGGGCAGCGGCCAGGGACAAGTACGGCAAGCGCCGGCGGCCGGAGCGCGTGGTGGCGTTCTTCGACACCGAAGAGGGCCGCTACCTGCAGCAACGCCGTGCGTCGAGCGGTCAGCCGCCGTGGAGCACGTTCACGCCGACCGACGGGCGCCGGATGATGCACCAGGTCGACGAGCTGATCGCCGAAGCGGTGCGTTCCGCCGGCGTCTGATGTCTGGTTTGATCTGATCACCGCCGCCGTGGCCAAGACCCCTTGGAGACGGCGAAATGAGCATCGACAGAAGGCTGTTCCTGCTGGCTACAGGGGCTGCACTGGTCGGGACGTCAACGATGACGGGGACTGCTTCCGCGCAGTCCTCAGCCTCGCTGTGGCAAGAGTTCGTTGCCGATCCCTTCAACCACCCGCAGATCCCGAACATCGCCTACGCGGGGTACCGCACCGGTGAGAAGCCCGCCCGTCGTCCCGTGCTGGCGAACGTGCTGTTCTTCGGAGCGCGCAAGGACGGTTCCGCCGACGCCTCCGCCGCGATCAACAGGGCCGTGGAGTTCGTCGGCCGGCTGGGCGGGGGCACCGTCTACGTGCCGCCCGGCCGCTACCGGATCGACGACATCATCCGCATCGGCTACGACAACGTGGTGTTGCGCGGCGCGGGGAGCTCGAAGACGACCTTCTACGCGACGCGGTCGCTGGAGGAGATCGTCGGCATCAACCGCAGCCGGTACGGGTCGGAGAACTCGGCGTGGAGCTGGTCGGGTGGCCTGGTGTGGGTCTGCCACCGGGATCGCTACCAGCCGCTGGTCGACGCGATCAAGGCGAAGAAGTGGCCTTTCGAGGGCTGGACCGGCAACGAGCTGGAGCAGGGTTCGTTGCTCACCAACGTCGTCGGCTCCGCCGCGCGGGGCTCGTTCGTCGTGACCGTCGAGAATGGACGGTCGTTGCGCGCCGGGCAGCGGGTGTTGTTGCGGCTGGACGACTCCGAGTACTCGCTGCCGAAGCACATGTGCGGTGATGTTCCGGGGACCACGACCTACCGCTGGGACGACAAGGACAAGCTCCTGTCGTACTTCCCGTTCCTGTGGCCGGTGCGGGTGGAGTGGGTGCGGGGCAACAGGGTCAAGCTCGCGCAGCCGTTGCCGCTGGAGATCCGGCCGGAGTGGAAGGCGCGGCTGACCACGATGGCGCCGGTCGTCACGGGTGCGGGCGTCGAGGGCATCAAGATCGAGATGTTCAAGGTGCCGACGCCGAAGCACCTGCTGGACAAGGGGTACAACGGCGTCGCGTTCCAGTGCGCGTGGGACTGCTGGGCCGACGACGTGCACGTGCAGGACGTCGACAACGGGTTCTTGCTGGTGTCCTCCAAGGGAATCTCGCTGCTGAACACCCGTGTTTCCGGCCGTGGCCACCACCACGCGTACGCCGTGCGCGAGCAGTCGCACGACAACCTGACCGACGGGTTCGTGATCGAGGCGCCGTCCGAACCCTCGCAGGCGGGCGCGGGCAACCACGGTCTGAACGTCGAAGGCCTGTCGTGCGGCAACGTCTGGACCCGAGGCCGGATGGACCACGACGTCTTCGACACGCACCGCGGGCTGCCGTTCGCCAACGTGCGCACCGAGATCACCATCAACAACGTCGGCGCGCACGGCGGCAGCGCGAACGCGGGACCGTTGTACGGCGCCCGTTTCACGCACTGGAACGTCACCGTCACCAACCAGCGGGCCGGCAACGTCCGGATCGACCAGGTGGCGCCGTGCAGCGCGACCGTGGCGATCTCGGAGGTCCGCGACTTCGGCCAGATCGACAAGCCGGACTTCACCGGCGAGCTGAACTCACGGCTGGAGCTGTACGGCACGACCTCGGTGGTCCCGCGCAACCTCTATGACGCACAACGGAAGTTGCGCCGCGGCTAGCTCATCGCGACGGGCAACGACCACGCCCGGTCGTTGAGGTCGGTGGGGAGCACGACGTTCTCCACCGACCGTCCGATGCGCCGCGTCCAGCCGTTGTCCCACTCCAGCCGGTACGACGTCTGCACGTCCGGGAGCCGCACGGGCGTTGTGCCGCACAGCAGCAGGTGTTGCCCGTAGGTGCGGCCTTCCCGGCTCAGCGTCTGGAGTGCGGCGAGGTGTTCCGGTCGTGGTTCGTCCACGCAGACCAGCAGTTCCGGCATCGCGAGCCCGGCCGCCCGGTGGTCCCAGATCGTGCGGGACCTGTGGTCGGCCAGCGTTCTGACCCGCTGTTCGTGGTCTGCCAGCAGGTCGACGAGGCCGTGGCGGACGTGCGGAGCGCCGTCGAGACCGGCGAACACCTCCGTGCCGAGGAAGACGATCTGCAGCTCTTCCGGTGAGTGCCGGGCCATCAGACCGAGCACGAGCGCTCGGACACCCTCCGCCCGTTGGCCGTCCGGCGCCACGATCTCGCCGTGCGGCCCCATGCCGTCCTGCAGGTGGGTGGACTTGAGGTCGATCTCGATCTTCTGCCCGTACTCGTCCACACCGACCGCGACCCGGTACTGCAGCTTCACCGGCCGCGGGCGCCACACGTGCGTGTTCGGCATGTCGTGCAACGAGAAGAAGTCCGGTGCGGGTTCGTCCTGGAGCATCAACGCGGGGAGCCGGCCGGCCATCTCGTCGAGGTTCGCCGGTGCCTCGCAGTCCTCGACCAGCACGTCCGTCACGTTGCTCGGCCGGTCGAACAGCAGCTGCACCCCGGACTTCCCGACCTCCTCGGCGACGGCCGTGAAGGCGCTGAGGTCGTCGAACCCGCTGACGCAGACCAGCAGTTGCGGCAGCACCTGGTCGAAGCCGCGGTGGTCGAACACCGTCCACGTGTTGCCGACGATCTCCAGCCGCCGCTCCACTTCGGCCTCCAGCTCCGCCACGACCTCGGCGAGATCGGCGTTCCGGTGGTGCGCGATGACGTGCGGTGCCTGGTCGAGCCCGTCGAAGATCCCGCTGTCCCGGGCGTCGACGAAGACCGCCTGGAACAGCTTGGGCGAGTGCGTGCACATCAGCGCCAGCACCAGGCTCCGGAACGCCTCTGCCCTCGGGACGCTCAGATGCGACCCGGTCCGCCACTTGCCGTCGGCGAAGTGCGTCAGTTCCGCGACCACCGGCGCCCCGGCCGCGTCGACGCCGACCGGGACCTTCCACCAGCGCCCCTTCCACGCCAGTGCCTTGGTGAACCGCGTCATCCCGTGCAGTGCCAGGAAGTCCAGGACCTCGACGCGCAGCGGCACGCGTTCCGGCAGCTCGTCGACCGACCGGGCGGTGATGATCACCCGGACGTTCCACGAGGCCGCCGCGATCCACCGGACGGCCTCGGCCAGCCCGGGATCCGTTGCGCTGCAGTGCTTCCAGTCGTCGACCAGCAGCGTCGCCCCCGGCTCCGCGCCGCGTTCGAACCAGGCCAGCAGGTTCTGCCGCCGCCGTTCGTCGCCGGGGTCGAAGCTGACCGCGACGCCGTCCTGCGCACCCCGTCCGATGCGGTAGACGCCCCGCAGGCCCGCGATCCGGCGAGTGGTGAGGTGCGGCGGGCCGATGAGCGCGAGATGGGTCATGGGCGGGCGATCCGGGCGTGCAGGCCGTGCGGCACGGACAGGCCGAACCCAGGCAGGCCAGGCACCTTCGCCGCCTGTTCGGCGTCCACCAGCGACGAGCTCGGGTCCTCCAGCCGGAACTCGATCCCGAACGCCAGGTTCTCCCTGATGAACGGCGGCACCTGGTCCCAGGTGAAGGCCGTGACGATGATGTGGCGTTGCAGGTCGAGCGGCTCACCGGGCCCGTCGAGCAGTTGGAAGCGCGCGAGGTCGTCGCCCAGCACGGCCGCCAGGGTGCGCAACGTCGTGGTCTTGCCGGTCCCGGCCTTGCCGACGATCGCGCCGTGCTTCTGCTCGTCGGTGAAGCCGTGGAACAGCACCTCCCGGCGTTGCTCCAGCGGCACGTCGAGCAGCCCGATCCCGCCCGGTGGCAACGTGTCGAGCGCGATGTCGGGCCCCTGGTGCAACGGCGGCAGGGCCAGCACGTGCGCCGGCGGGCTGGTGCCCATGAGCGCCCCCGGGAGGGCGTCCGCCCACTCCTCCAGGTCGTGCGGCGGGATCGCGGACGGCCAGGCGGGCGGGTGCGACACGGGGAAGGTGTCGCCGGAGAACAGCACGTGGAGGCCGAGCGCGCGGCCGGCGGTGAGCTGTTCGAGCACACTTTGATAGCCGGGGAACCGTTCCAGCAGCACCTCGGCGCTGTCGATGCAGACCAGCAGGGCGGGCAACGGTTCGCCGGTGTGGTCGCGGCGCCGGGCGACCTCCGCGGTGAGGCCGTCCCGGAACCGTTCGAAGATCTCGTCGCCGTCCTCGCCGGTGAGCGCCAGCGCCACGTGCGGGGCCGCGCTCAGGCCGTCGAAGACGCCGATGTTCTTCATGTCGAACAGGGCGAGGTTCAGGTGCTGCGACGAATGCGTCGCCATGAGCCCGAGCAACGCGGCCAGCAGCAGCTGTTCCCGTTGCGCCGCAGGGCCGACGCACGACCCGCACGTGGTGATGTCGAGGTACACCGGCCAGCCGCGCGCGTCCGCCCCGATGGCCGCCTTCAGGTCGTCGCGCTGGTTGATGCCCGTGAGATCCGCCTCGATCCCGTGCAGCGCCAGGAAGTCCGTGGCCTCGCCGTGCAGGTGCCGCCGCAACCCGTCGGGCAGCGCCGCCCACCTCCGCGCCGTCACGACGACCTGCACGCCCCGTGGCGGCCCGAACGCCGCGATCCACTCGACCGTCCGCGCCAGCTCCGGATCGAGGTCCGCGCACAGCTGCCAGTCGTCCACCAGCAGCACGGCACCGGAAGGCGCCCCGCGCTCGAACCAGTCCAGCAGACTCCGGCACCCCGACTGGTCGGCCGGGTCGAACGACGCCGACACCGGCAACGGGTCAGCGCCGCGCCCGATCCGGTAGACCGCCATGTCCGGCGCGGCCGCGAGGGCCGTCGTCAACGTCTCCCTGGTGGCGCGCCCGGGACCGACGACGGCGAAGTTCCTGATCACGGCCCCAGATATACCAACAGCGCCGGGAGGCCCGCTGCCCCTTCGCTAATGTGGGCGACGTGCCAGCGAAGCCCGTCGACCCAGCCGAGATGCGCGCCGCCGTCGAGGCCGTCCTCCCGTGGCTGCGAGGCGAGTCCGACCAGCCAGAACGCCCGGTCCTGGCCGCCGCGGTCCGCCTGAGCCTGCGCACCCTGGAACGCATCGCCCCTGGCCGCAGCGTGGAGGTGCGAGTCCCGCCCTTCGCCGCCGTCCAGTGCGTGGAGGGCCCCCGCCACACCCGAGGAACACCCCCGAACGTGGTGGAGACCGACCCCAGAACGTGGCTCGAACTGGCGGTTGGCGCGCTGGCCTGGCCGGACGCCCTGGACGAGGCCCGGGTGACCGCCTCAGGCACCCGAGCCGACCTCTCCGCGCTGCTCCCGGTCGTGAAGTTCTAGAACCACGACCCGACGGTCTTGATGGCCCCGCCGACGCCGTCGACGACATCGCGCCCGAGCTCCACCGCGTTGCCCACGGTGTCCACCACGACGTCCCCGACGTCACTGGCCAACTCCCCGGCAGTGCCCAGCGCGTTCCGCCCGGCATCCCCCCACCGCCCGTGGGAGATGTCGTCCACGACCTGCCCGCCACCGCGCCAGACGTCCTCGCCCATGTCGACGACCTCCTTGCCGGTGTTGACCCCCCAGTCGAGCACGGGGCCCACCACGGGCAGGTCGGAACCGGGCACCTCGACGGGCACCGGCGAGTCCTGCCAGCGCTGCTCGCTGACCGAACCGCCCTGGCCGGTGGCGATCTTGGCGAGGTTGTCGAGCGACTCGGAGCCCTTGTCGTAGTAGGCGGAGTGCGCGTGCCCGATCCAGCTCTCGCCGGAAGTGCCGAACTGCGTCGCACCGAACGACTTGTCGTACGGCCCGGTCGACGACCCGTCCTTGGTGAACCAGTCGCCACTGGTCCCCTGGATCACCGGGTCGTGCTCGGTGCCACCGACGTACACGTGCCCGGCACCCGGCCCGAGCTGGCTCACGTTGGACGCGCCCACACCCGGCGACCCGACGAACGCGATGTCGTCCGCCTTCAGCCCGTTGTCCATCGCCGAGTAGCCGACGACCGTGCTGCCGTAGCTGTGGCCGATCACCGTCACGTGCGCGTTGGGGTTCGCGACTCGGTAACCCTCGACGTCCGCGGCCAGGAGCCGGCCGCCCTCGATGGCCTGCGCGGGGTCGTTGACCTGGCCGAGCGCGGCGGCGGGTGCGTCGTAGCCGAGCCACTGGATGGCGGCGCCGTCCGGCCCCATCTTCTCGCTGAGGTTGAGAGCCTGATCCGTGCTGAAGCTGGTGAGGTCGGACGTCGTGCCGGGCACGGCGACGGCGAGGTGCTTCGCGGTGTCGGGGTTGCCGTACGCGATCGCCATCGTGCCTTCTTTGTTGCCCGGACCGTCCGGGCTCCAGTGCAGGATGTACGCGTCCTTGCCGATTCCCTTGGCCTGCTCGACGGCCTTGTCCAGCTGGATCTTGGCGTTGTTCGAGTTCTCGAGGCGACGTGCGGCTTCGTCGCGCTCCGCCATGAGCTGGGAGCCCTGGGGGTCGTTGCGCAACGCGCGTTCGGCCTCCGCCGTCCCGGGAGTGACGCCGAGTTCGCGGGCACGGGCCTCGAGCTGGGCGTCCAGCTGCTTCTTCTGCTCTCCGAACCGGTCCACGTCGTTGGTGATGCGCTTGCGGTTCGCGTAGTCGAGCACGTCGGCGGGGAGGCCGCGGAGCTGGCCCAGCTCCTGGAACTTGGTGTTCTTGAGCGCGTCCTGCTGTTCCTTGCTGAGCGACTTCCACCAGTCGGCGACCGCCTTGGGGTCGCTGCCCGGCGGTGGCACCGGGGGAAGTGCGCCACCGAGGGCGCCGAGCTGGACGGCCTTGCTCCAGCCGCTGTCCGAGCGCGCCGACTCCTCGAAGCCCGGCGGGATCTTCGTCAGGGCACTCGCGTAGGAGCGCAGGACGTTGTCGTAGCCCGACTTCACCTTGGTGAGCTGCTCGTTGACCTGGTTCGCGAGCTGACGGGTCTGCTGCTCGTCCATGCCGGGCGGACGACCGCGCCAGACGCCTATCGCCTGGTCCGCGGCGCCCCGCATCTGGCCGTACGCGCGGGAAGCAGCCTGAACGATGTCGACACCGGCGCCGAGTCGTTCGGCCGCGGCCTTCGCGGCGGTGACGGACAACTCGGCCCGTGCGGTGAACTTCGTCGCGGTGTCGCCGGTCCAGTTGCTGACCGCGGTCTTGCCGCCGTTGGCGGCGGACTCGCCCGCCCGGCCGACCGCGCTGATCGCGCCGGTGATGGGATCCGCGGCGGAGGCGATCCGGCCGACATCACCGGACGCGAGCCTGCCGTAGAGGCCTTCCGGATCGGTGTAGCTCACTGTCCGCCCCCAAGTCCGGAGAAGAGCTTCTTCAGCGACGTCGCGTGGTCCTCGTCGGTGCGCAGGTAGGCCTCGGCGTTCGACACGAGCCCCTCCGCCGCGTCGGTCATCCAGGCGGAGCCGCGCTGGAGGTCCTGGGAGTGGGTGCCGACGAACTTCGCCAGTGCGTCCGCGAACTCACCGGCCGCGTCCACCTCGCCGAGCGCACCCGCGTCGAGCCTGAGCATCGAGATCATCTCCGCTGCCTCGCGCACCGCGTCGGAGCCGTTGCCGAACTCCTTGGACGCGCTGCGCAACTGCTCTGGCTCAACGCCGAACATCGCCACCCCCTGTAGGTCCTCGATCACTGCGACGCGAATACATCATCGCCGGTTCCCCACTCGTCGGTGGAGCGTTTCGGGCACGATGTCGCTCATGGTGCAGACGGGGTGGACGGCCCAGCGGTGGACCGCTGTGTTCATCGAGCAGGCGGAGTTGTTCCGCAAGGCAGTGGCGGACGCGGACCCGGCGGCCGAGGTGCCGACCCGGCCCGGGTGGACCGTGCAGGACCTGGTCATCCACGTCGGCAGGTTCCTGGAGACCTCCACCGAGTACCTGCGCACCGGCAGCCGCAACCCGATCAGGCCGACGCCTCCGCAGAGCGGTCTGTCGCCGCTCGAGTACCTCGACCTCCAGCTGGTCGGCGCGGCCGAGGTGCTGACCGCCGTGCCGGGCAACCGGCCGGTGTGGACGTTCTCCCCGTCCGCTCCCGACCTCGCCTGGGTGTGGCATCGCCGGATCGCGCACGAGACGGTCCTGCGCCGCTACGACGCGCAGACGGTCGTCCGCCAGGTCGGAGCTACCGATCCCGATCTCTGCGTGGACGGCATCGACGAGGTGCTGACGACGATCGTCGCGGCGAAGCTCGACGGCGACACCCCGCACGACGTGACGGGCACCGCTTCGGTCCGGTCGACGGACGTGCCGGAGTCGTGGCTGATCTCGCTGACCGCCGGCGAGGTGCCGGAGGTTCGCTCCGCAGCACCCGGCGAGGAGGGCGACGCGCAGGTGACAGGCGAGGCCGAACTCGTCTACTTCTGGCTCTGGAACAGGATGAATCTCAAGGACATGACCGGCGACAAGCAGGTGCTGGACCTCCTTCGCGTCGGCCGGGGGCACTGATGCGCAAGCTCGTGATGGTGGTGCTCGGCGGTCTGCTGCTGTCCGGATGCGCGGCGAACTGGCAGGGCGAAGAGATCAGGTACAAGATCGTCTCGCAGGAACAGCAGTCCTCGTCCGAGTTCTTCAACCTCGAGTTGGTGGGCGATGCGCCGAAGGGCGCGTTGGAGCCCGGCCAGCTGAAGAACAAGGTTCTCTCCACGGATCGAGCCGAGGGCGCTCAGGTCGGTGACGAACTGCTTTGCGTGATCGAGCAGAAGAAGGGCAGCGCGATCGGGGACTCGAACATCAACACCCGACTGCTGAGCTGCAAGAAGGCGTGATGCGCAAGATCGGCGTGGCGCTCGTGGCCTGCCTCGTCCTGGCGGGCTGCGGCGCCTCGGAGTGGCGGCAGCAGGTCCGCTACGAGGTCACCAAGATCTTCGAACGCTCGTATCCCCAGGACCAGAAGAACGCCAATGTACGGCTCGAACTCGTCGGCGAGGTCCCGGACGACGTACCGGAACCGCTGACGCTGACGCCGGCCGTGGTCAGGTCCTGGACGTTGCGCGGCGACTTCGAGGTGGGAGACCAGTTCCTCTGCTGGGTCGAGCAGGAGGACGACGGCTACACCCGGACCGTGACCATCCAGACCGACGTGTCCTCGTGTGAGAAGGCTTGATGCGCAACAAGATCGCCGCAGCGCTCGCGGCCTGCCTGCTGCTCACCGGGTGCGCGGGCGACTGGCAGGCCGAGGTCAGGTTGAAGGTGGCCGCGATCGAGGACAAGCCGGCGCAGCCGACGTATCCCGGCAGCACGAACGTGTGGCTCGACCCGGTCGGAGCGTTGCCGGACGACGCGTACGACCACGAGAACTACCACGGCGGGATTCTCGACATCGAGGAGATCGACGGGGACGTGCGGGTCGGTGACGAGGTCGTCTGCACAGCGAAGCAGCGGACCATCGGCGCTTTGCAGACCAACACGATCAGGACCGAGTTGTTCCGCTGTAAAAAGGCGTGATGCGGAAGACCGTTGTCGCCTTAGGCGCCCTGCTCGCCCTCTCCGGTTGCAGCTCCTCCTGGCAGGCCGAGATGACCTTCAAGGTCACCGAGTTCTACGTCCACGACGCCGGCGGCGGCACCGAGCAACGGGTTCGCCTCGAACCGGTCGGCGACCTCCCGGAGGACGCCGACCGGGAGCACCTGAAGGACGCCTCCATCCTGGAGACCGACCTGCCCGGCACGGTCGGCATGAACGACGGCGTGCGCTGCACCGCGCGGCACGAGTCCGGCGCGACCATGATCAGCGGGTGCAAGAAGGCCTGAAACACCGCCGAACGCATGAGTTTCATCACCTCACCAGGGGTCGGAGGGGGGTCTACCACGGGGTGCTCCACTTACACTCGGGTTGCAGCCAGCCCCATGCGTGAGGGAGCCAATTCGGTGGTCGACGACCATTCCCAGTCCGAACAGGAACCCCGTGAGGAGTGTGGCGTCTTCGGCGTCTGGGCTCCGGGTGAAGACGTCTCCAAGATGACCTACTACGGCCTCTACGCCCTGCAGCACCGCGGGCAGGAGGCGGCGGGCATCTCCGTCGGTGACGGGTCGCAGGTCGTCGTGTTCAAGGACCTCGGGCTCGTCAGCCAGGTCTTCGACGAGCAGGTCCTGCAGAGCCTCAAGGGGCACGTGGCCGTCGGGCACTGCCGGTACTCCACGACCGGGTCCACGACCTGGGAGAACGCGCAGCCGACGTTCCGCACCACGGCGGCCGGCACCGGGCTGAGCCTCGGCCACAACGGCAACCTGGTGAACACTGCGGAGTTGCTGGAGAAGGCGAAGTCGCTGGGCATCAGCAGCCGCAACGGCGCCACCACCGACTCGGACATCCTCACGGCGCTGCTCGCCCACGCGGCGGCGGACAAGGGCATCGAGCAGGCCGCCCTGGAGCTGCTGCCGACGGTCAAGGGCGCGTACTGCCTCACGTTCTCCGACGAGTCGACCCTCTACGCGGCGCGTGACCCGCACGGCGTGCGGCCGCTGGTGCTCGGTCGTCTCGAACGCGGCTGGGTCGTGGCGAGCGAGACGGCCGCGCTGGACATCGTCGGCGCGAGCTTCGTGCGCGAGGTCGAGCCCGGTGAGCTGATCGCGATCGACGAGGACGGCCTGCGGTCGACCCGGTTCGCGACGCCCGAGCCCAAGGGCTGCATCTTCGAGTACGTCTACCTGGCGCGGCCGGACACGACGATCTCCGGGCGCGGGGTGCACGCCACCCGCGTCGAGATCGGCCGCCGCCTCGCCAAGGAGCACCCGGTCGAGGCCGACCTGGTCATCCCCGTGCCGGAGTCCGGCACGCCCGCGGCGATCGGGTACGCGCAGGCCAGCGGCATCCCGTACGGGTCCGGCCTGGTCAAGAACGCCTACGTCGGCCGCACGTTCATCCAGCCGTCGCAGACGATCCGCCAGCTCGGCATCCGGCTCAAGCTGAACCCGCTGCGCGACGTCATCCGCGGCAAGCGGCTCGTCGTCGTGGACGACTCGATCGTGCGCGGCAACACCCAGCGCGCGCTCGTCCGCATGCTGCGCGAGGCCGGTGCTCTCGAGGTGCACGTCCGGATCGCGTCGCCGCCCGTGAAGTGGCCGTGCTTCTACGGCATCGACTTCGCCTCGCGCGCGGAGCTCATCGCGAACGGCCTGGACGACGACGGCATCCGCCGCTCGGTCGGCGCGGACTCGCTCGGGTACGTGTCGCTGGAGCAGCTCGTCGCCGCGACCGAACAGCCCAAGTCGCGGCTGTGCTCGGCGTGCTTCGACGGCGACTACCCGATCGAACTGCCGCAGGACGCGTTGATCGGCAAGCACCTGCTCGAAGGCCTCAAGGGCGTGTCGGGCTCGGCGGCTCCCGTTCTGGCGAGCGGCTATGGTGCCGAAGACGCCTTGCGTCGTCCCTGAGCTCCCAGATCCAAGTGGAAGAAGTTGACGTGACCGACAGCGCCAAGGCCACCTACGCCGCCGCCGGAGTCAGTATCGCCGCAGGTGACGAGGCGGTGGAGAAGCTCAAGCCGTGGGCGGCCAAGGCGCACCGGCCCGAGGTGCTCGGTGGCATCGGCGGGTTCGCCGGCCTGTTCCAGCTCAAGCTCGACCGCTGGAAGGAGCCGATCCTGGCGTCCTCCACGGACGGCGTCGGCACCAAGATCGCGATCGCGCAGGCGCTCGACAAGCACGACACCGTCGGCATCGACCTGGTCGCCATGATCGTGGACGACCTGGTCGTCTGCGGTGCCGAGCCGCTGTTCGTGCAGGACTACATCGCGGTCGGCAAGGTCGTGCCGGACCGGATCGCGTCGCTGGTCAAGGGCATCGCCGAGGGCTGTGTCCAGGCCGGCTGCGCGCTGCTCGGCGGCGAGACCGCGGAGCACCCCGGCCTGATGGGCGACGACGACTACGACATCTCCGGCACCGGCGTCGGCGTGGTCGAGCAGTCCAAGCTGCTCGGTCCCGACCGCGTCCGCGACGGCGACGTCGTGATCGCCATGGGCTCGTCCGGCCTGCACTCCAACGGCTACTCGCTCGCCCGGCACGTGCTGCTGGAGATCGCGCGGATGCCGCTCGAGGGCCACGTCGAGGAGTTCGGCCGCACCCTCGGCGAGGAGATGCTGGAGCCGACCAAGATCTACGCCAAGGACTGCCTCGCGCTCATCGCCGAGACAGAGGTCCGCGGGTTCTCCCACGTCACCGGTGGTGGCCTGGCCGCGAACCTGGCCCGCGTGCTGCCGGAGGGCCTGCACGCCCAGCTCGACCGCGGCACCTGGACGCCCGCGCCGGTCTTCCAGCTCATCGCCCAGCGCGGCCGGGTGGAGCGCGAGGAGATGGAGAAGGCGTTCAACATGGGCGTCGGCATGGTCGCCGTCGTCGCGCCCGAGGACGTCGACCGCGCGCTCGCGGTGCTGACGGCCCGCCACGTCCCGGCGTGGGTGCTGGGCGAGATCACCAAGTCCGCCGAGGGCGGCGCGTCCCTCGTTGGCGATCACCCGCGTTTCTGAGGCAACCTCCTGACTCGGTCGTCGCGTACTAGGCGACGACCGAGGAGGGGGCACTTGGACCGCGACAGCGAGTTCGGCGAGTTCGTCGACGCACGCGCGCTCGTCATGCGTCGCACGGCCTATCTGCTGTGCGGTGACTGGCATCGCGCGGAAGACATCGTGCAGCAGGCGCTGATCAAGATGTACGTCGCGTGGTCGCGCGTGCGCAAGGACAGCGTCGACGCCTACGCGCGCAAGGTGCTGGTGCGCACCGCGATCGACGAGACCCGGCGCGGGTTCTTCCAGCGCGAACGCATCGTCGACGCCGTGCCGGAACGCGCCGTCACGGACGCGACCACCGATCCAGATCTCCGCAAGGCACTCGACGCGTTGCCCGCCGGGCAACGCGCTGTCGTCGTGCTGCGGTACTGGGAGGACCTGAGCATCACCGAGACCGCCCGCATCCTCGGCAGGACGGAGGGCACGGTGAAGAGCCAGGCCGCCAAGGGGCTCGCCGCGTTGCGCGACCTGCTGGAGAACGAGCCGGTGTCGCGGATCCACACCTCCGAGGTGATCCGCAGGGGCAGGACCAGGCTGGTCCGCAGGCGGGCGGCGATCGCGGGCGCGCTGGCGTTCGTGCTGGTGGTGGGCTTCGGCACGGCCGGGTACCTGGCGAGGCCGCAGCTGACCTCCGCCGATCAGACCGGCGCGGCGAGCTCCGGCCTCAACGCCGACGTCGCGTTGACCAACGCCCTGAGCACCGCGGGCGTCCTCCCCGCCGGAGTGACCGCGCAGGACGTGCCGGGGGCGAAGGCGCTGCAGTTCTTCGAGCGCCAAGGACGGCACTACGCGGGGGCGTTGCTGAAGGACGCGCAGGGCACCAGCGCGTTGACGATCATGCTCTACCGCGATCCCGGCGCGACGCCTCCCGCGTGCACGCCGGAGGAGGGCGCGGACTGCCGGATCGAGAAGGTCGGCGACATCGAGGTCAGGTCGAGCCTGTCCCGCCGCGAGAACGGCGTGCTGGCGCACGACGTGCGCTCGTACCGGGCAGACGGGACCTACATCGAGATCCGCAGCGTCAACGTCGGGGAGTTCCTGCCCGACGGCCCCGTCCTGCTCGAGTCGAACTCCCCGCCGAGCAGGCAGGAGCCCGTCCTCGGCCGGGACGCCCTGATAAAGATCGCGACATTGCCGGGCCTCACCTTCTAACCTGGAGGCATGAACGACGTGACCGTGACTCGGACGCTGGTGCTGCCGGCGTCTGAGTTGCGCGAACGTTTTTCCAGGTCAGGTGGGCCGGGCGGGCAGGGAGTGAACACGGCGGACAGCCGCGTGGAGCTCTCGTTCGACCTGGCTGCCTCGCCGACGATCCCCGAGCACCTCAAGACGCGGATGCTCGACCGGCTGGCCGGCCGGCTCGTCGACGGCGTGCTCACGATCGCCGCCTCCGAGCACCGCGCGCAGCTGCAGAACCGTGCGGCGGCGCGCGAACGGCTCGCCGCGATCCTCCGTGCCGCGGCCGCTCCGCCGCCTCCGGTGCGCAGGGCGACCAAGCCGACCAAGGGCTCGAAGGAACGCCGCATCGCGGGCAAGAAGCGGCGTGCCGAGACCAAGCGCGGCCGTTCAGGCTCCTGGGACTAACCCGTAGATCCGTTCCGGCCGCCCGGTTCCTCCGTAGCGCAGCCGCACCTCGGCCCGTCCCGTCGACACGAAGTGCTCCAGGTACCGGCGCGCGCTGACCCTGGCCACGCCGGTCGAGGACGCGCACTCCGACGCTGACAGGCCATCGGGATGCGCCCTGAGAGCGTTCTCCACCAACCGTGCGGTCTCCGGCGTCAACCCCTTGGGCAGCAACGGCTTCGACGTCGGTCGTGCGCCGAAGACCTGGTCCACGTCGGCCTGCCCCGCCGAGGCCAGCCGGTGCAGCTTGTCCCGCAACGACGCGAAGTGCGCGAGCTGGTCGCGCAGGGCGGGGTAGTCGAACGGCTTGATCAGGTAGTGCAGCACGCCACCGCGCATCGCACTGCGCACGGTCTCGACGTCGGTCGCCGCCGTGATCACGATGACGTCCACGTCCTCGTTGGCGCGCAACGACTTCAGCACCTCGAGCCCGTTGACGTCCGGCAGGTAGATGTCCAGCAGCACCAGGTCCGGCTTCAGCGACGCGACCATCTTCACCGCGTCGCCGCCGGTGTGGGCCACGCCGACGACCTCGAACCCGTCGGTGCGCGCGACGTATCCACTGTGGACTTTCGCCACCATGAAGTCGTCGTCGACGACCAGCACCCGGATCACCGGGGCAGCCTTGCCGTGAAGACCGATCCGGACACGGTCACCGAACCACCGCGCCGCAGGCACGCCCGCCGGATCAGCGCGAGCCCGATGCCGCGTTCGCCGTGCGATGCCGCCTTGGTCGTGAACCCGTGCCGGAACACCTCCTCGGCGAGTTCCGGTGCCACACCCGGCCCCGAGTCCCGCACGACGACCTGGACCTCGTCGTCCAGTTGCACCACACCCACCTCGATCCACTTCCCGGTCCCGTTGGTGCTCAACGAACTCAGCGCGTCCAACGCGTTGTCGACCAGATTGCCCAGCACCATCACCAGATCCGCGGACAACGCCTCGTCGACCCTGCCCAGCACGCTGTCCGGAGCCATCCGCAGCGCCGTGCCGCGTTCGGCGGCGAGCGACGCCTTGGCGATCAGCAGCGCGGCCACAGCGGGGTCGCCGATCGACGAACCGACCTCGGTCCGCCACTGGTCCTGCGCCGAGCTGATCTGGTGAATGTAGTTGGTGACCTCGTCGTACTCCTTCAACGAGATCAGCCCGGCGATGGTGTGCAGCCGGTTCGCGAACTCGTGCGCCTGCGCCCGCAGGGTGTCCGTCGCGTGCTGCGAGGCGTCGAGTTCGTGTTGCAGCGCAAGGAGTTCCGTGCGGTCCCGCAACGTGACGACCGCGCCCTCGCCGCCGTCGATCGGCATCCGGTTCAACGTCAGCACGACGCCCTGGCGCAGCACCAGCTGGTCGACACCGGTCGCGCGGCCGGTCAGCACGTCCCGCAGGCGGTCGTTGAGCTCCAGCTCCTCGACGGACCGGCCGACGGCGTCCTCCGGCAACGCCAGCAGGTCGCTCGCGTGGTCGTTGACCAGCGTGATCCGGTTCTGGCCGTCGAGGCCGACGACGCCCTCGCGGATGCCGTGCAGCAACGCCTCGCGGTTCTCGACCAGCGCGGTGATCTCGTGCGGCTCCAGCCCGAGCGTCTGGTTCTTCACGCGCCTGGCCAGCAGCAACGACCCGGTGACGCCGATGATCAGCGCGATCGCCAGGTAGCGCACCACGTCGACCGGCTGTTCCAGCGCGCCGGCGAAGATGCCGGGGTCCTCGGCGCCGGCGATCACCATGCCGTTGACCCGGCGGCTCGTCGGGTCGAACACCGGCACGTGCGCCTCGATCGAGTCGCCCGTGCTCCCGGTCCAGGACCTGCCCTCCAGCGCCGTGGTGCGGGTGTCCAAAGTGGTCCCGATCTGCGCCGGGTCCGGGGAGGCGATCACGAGCCGCTTGTCGTTGAGGATCAGCACGTAGGAGGCGCCGGAGAGGCTGCGCGCGGTCTCGGCGGGCGCGGACAGCAGCCGCCAGTTGCCCATCTCCTCCTGGACCAGCGAGTTCGCCGCCACGGTCTCGGCGACCGAGAGCATCCGGCGTTCCTCGTTGGAGCGAAAGTTGCTGCCCGTCTGGACGACTGTCAGCGCGCCGACTGCGCAAAGTAGCAGGGTGACGACTACGAGTTGCCATGCGAGGAGCTGACTGGCCAGGGAACGGCGACGACGCATGAGACCTCCCGTGACCAGAAAGACCGAAAGAAACCTTAGAAGCGCAAGAGCGACATCAAGGTTTACACCAGAGCAACATGTCCAACCACGCGGATGAGAGGCGGGGATCACAGTGCCGGTGAAGGTGTGGGTGTCGGTGGCGACGGCGTTGCTCGCCGTCCTGCTGGTGCCGCCACTGCTGTCGCCCGGTGCGGACAGCGGTGAGAGCAGCCAGGTTCGGTCGCTGCGCGTGCTCGTGCCGAACGCGCCCGGCGGCGGTTACGACATCACCGCCCGCACGGCGGCGAAGGCCATGGAGGACGCTGACCTGCTGCGCAACGCCGAGGTGTTCAACCTCCCCGGCGCGGGCGGCACGGTCGGGCTCGGCCGCACGGTCGGGGAGCGCGGCAACGGCAAGCTGATCATGTCGATGGGCCTCGGCGTCGTGGGCGCGGTGTACACGAACAAGTCGCCGAACTCGCTGCTCGACACCACCCCGATCGCGAAGCTGATCGAGGAACCGGACATCGTCGTGGTCGCGAAGGACTCGCCGTACACGTCGATGCAACAACTCGTCGACGCGTGGAAGGCGAACCCCGGCACGGTGACGGTCGGTGGCGGTTCGGCCCCCGGCGGCCCCGACCACCTGGCGCCGATGCTGATCGCGAAGGCCGTCGGCCTCCAGCCCAAGACCGTCAACTACATCCCGTTCGACGGCGGCGGCGAGCTGCTGGCGTCCGTGCTGGGCGGCAAGGTCGCGTTCGGCGTCTCCGGCGTCGGTGAGTACCGCGACCAGATCCAGGCCGGCACGTTGCGCGTCCTCGCGGTGACCAGCAAGAACCGCATCGACGGCATCGACGCGCCGACGTTGCGGCAGTCCGGTGTGGACGTCGAGTTCACCAACTGGCGCGGCATCGTCGCGCCGCCCGGCATCTCGCCGACCGACAAGGCGAAGCTGGTCGAGGTGTTCCGCAACCTCCAGAAGACGCCGCAGTGGGCGGAAGCGTTGCAGCGCAACGGCTGGACGGACGCCTTCGCGCCGGGAGACGAGTTCAGGACCTTCCTGGAAAGCGAGAACAAGCGGGTGGCAACGGTGCTCAAGGACTTGGGGCTGGCATGACGACCGTGACTTCGAAGCCTTCAGCCAAGAGCTGGCTTCGCGAACACTCCGAGCTGGGCATCTGCGTCCTGCTGGTCGTCCTCGGCCTGCTGGTGCTCACCGACGCGGTGCAGATCCCGACCGACTTCGCCCAGCGCGGCCCGGTCGGCCCGAAGGCCGTGCCGATCCTGGTCGGCTCGCTGCTGCTGGTCGTCGCCGCCCTGCTGGCCCGTGACGTCCTGCGCGGCGGCAAGGGCGAGGCCGAGGGCGGCGAGGACGTCGACCTGACCGAACCCGCCGACTGGCGCACGGTCCTGCTGCTCTGCGGCGCGTTCCTCGCGAACGCCGCGCTGATCGGCGTGGTCGGCTTCCCGATCTCCGGCGCGATCCTCTTCTGGGGCGCGGCCTACGCGCTCGGCAGCAGGGCGTACGTCCGCGACCCGCTGATCGCCGCGGCCATGTCGATCGTGACGTTCGCGGTCTTCAACAACCTGCTCGGCGTCCCCCTGCCCGGCGGCCCGCTGATGGAGGTGTTCTAGGTGGACCAACTGCTCAACGGCTTCGCCACCGCGCTGACGCCGACCCACCTGATGCTCGCCGCGATCGGCGTGCTGCTCGGCACCGCGATCGGCGTCCTGCCGGGCATCGGCCCGGCCATGGCAGTCGCGCTGCTGCTGCCCGTCACCTACGGCATGGAGCCGACCGGCGCGTTCATCATGTTCGCGGGCATCTACTACGGCGGCATGTTCGGCGGCTCGACCACCTCGATCCTGCTGAACACACCGGGTGAGAGCGCGGCGGTCGTCACCGCGTTCGAAGGCAATCCCATGGCCCGCGCCGGCCGCGGTTCGCAAGCGCTTGCCGCTGCCGCCATCGGCCACTTCATCGGCGGCATCGTCGGCACTCTGCTGATCGTCCTGCTGGCCCCGTTCGTCGCCAAGCACGCGGTCGACATCGGCGCCCCGGACCTGTTCGCCATCATGGTCCTGGCGTTCATCGCGGTGACCTCCGTGCTGGGTGCCTCCCGGATCCGCGGCGTCGCCTCGTTGCTCATCGGCCTGACCCTGGGCCTGGTGGGCCTGGACGAGATGACCGGCCAGCAGCGCCTGACGTTCGGCTCCCTGCACCTGGCCGACGGCATCGACGTGATCGTCGTGGCGGTCGCGCTCTTCGCCGTCGGCGAGGCCCTGTGGGTGGCCGCCCACCTGCGACGCAAGCCGTTCACCCCGATCCCCGTGGGCCGTCCCTGGTTGTCGAGGGCGGACCTGAAGCGCACCTGGAAGCCGTGGCTGCGCGGCCCGGTGATCGGCTTCCCGTTCGGCGCCATCCCGGCAGGCGGCGCGGAGATCCCGACGTTCCTGTCGTACGTGACCGAGAAGCGCCTCTCCAAGCACAAGGACGAGTTCGGCAAGGGAGCCATCGAAGGCGTCGCGGGCCCGGAGTCCACCGCCTCGGCCTCCGCCGCCGGCACGCTGGTGACGATGCTGACCCTGGGCCTGCCCACCACGGCCGTCGCGGCCGTGATGCTCGCGGCGTTCCAGACCTACGGCATCCAGCCCGGCCCGCTGCTGTTCCAGCGCGAAGCCGACCTGGTCTGGGCGTTGATCGCGTCGCTGTTCATCGGCCTGACGTTGCTGCTGGTCCTGAACCTGCCGCTGGCGCCCCTGTGGGCGAAGCTGCTCCGGATCCCCCGTCCGTACCTGTACGCGGGCATCCTGTTCTTCGCCTCGGTCGGCGCCTACGCGGTCAACGCGGACATCTTCGACCTGCTGCTGATGTTCGTGATCGGCCTGCTGGGCTTCGGCATGCGCCGCTACGGCCTGCCGGTGCTGCCCGCGATCATCGGCGTGATCCTCGGCCCGGCCGCGGAACAGCAGATGCGTCGCTCGTTGCAGCTCTCGGACGGCTCGCTGACCGGTCTGGTGAACAGCCCGATGGCGATCGTCGTCTACGTGATCATCGCGGTGATCCTGTTCTTCCCGCTGATCAAGCGGTTCCTGCCGAAGCCGACGCCCCCTGCTGCGGCGGCCGAGGAACGCGAGAAGGTCGACGCCTGATCGCGGCACGAAACGAGAAAGCCCCCGCTCTCCCGGCGGGGGCTTTCTCGTTTCTCATGCTCAGCCGTGGGTCGGGAAGCCCAGGTTCACGCCGTGCTGCTGCGGCCACCGTGCCGTCACGGCCTTGGCGCGCGTGTAGAACTTCACGCCCTCCGCGCCGTGCACGTGCGTGTCGCCGAACAGCGAGTCCTTCCACCCGCCGAACGAGTAGTAGGCCATCGGCACGGGGATCGGCACGTTGATGCCGACCATGCCGACCTGCACGCGCCGCTGGAACTCCCGCGCCGCCAGCCCGTCGCCGGTGTAGATGGCCGTGCCGTTGCCGTACTGGTTGGCGTTGACCAGCTCCAACGCGTCCTCGAACGTGTCGGCGCGCACGACCGACAGCACCGGCCCGAAGATCTCGTCGGTGTAGATCGTCATGTCGGCGGTGACGTGGTCGAACAGCGTCGGCGCGAGCCAGAACCCGTTCTCGGCACCGGCGGGCGCGTGCCCACGGCCGTCGACGACCAACGACGCACCAGCAGCTTCACCGGCATCCACATAGGACTGAACCCGGTCGCGATGAATCCCGGTCACCAGCGGGCCCATCTGCGCGGACGGGTCGGTGCCGGGCAGCACGGACGGGTGCAGATCACGGGTCCGGGAGGCGATCTTCGCGACCAGCTCGTCGCCGGTGTCGCCGACCGCGACGACCACCGAGATGGCCATGCAGCGTTCGCCTGCGGAGCCGTAACCAGCGGAGACAGCGGCGTCGGCGGCCACGTCCAGGTCGGCGTCGGGGAGCACGACCATGTGGTTCTTGGCGCCGCCGAGAGCCTGTACTCGCTTGCCGGCCGCCGTGCCGCGCGCGTAGACGTGCCGGGCGATCGGGGTCGAGCCGACGAACGAGGCGGCTGAGACGTCCGGGTGGTCCAGCAGAGCGTTGACCGCGAAGGCGTCGCCTTGCAGGACGTTCAGGACGCCGTCGGGCAGCCCGGCCTCCTTGAACAGCTCTGCCAACCGCAGTGAGGCCGACGGGTCGCGCTCGGAAGGCTTCAGGACGAAGGTGTTCCCGCACGCGATCGCGACGGGGAACATCCACATCGGCACCATCACGGGGAAGTTGAACGGCGTGATGCCCGCGACGACGCCGAGGGGCTGCCGCAGCGAATAGGCGTCGACACCGCGCGAGACCTGCTCGGAGTGCTCGCCCTTCAGCAACTGCGGGATGCCGCACGCGAACTCGACGACCTCCAGGCCGCGCTGCACCTCACCGGCCGCGTCGGACAGCACCTTGCCGTGCTCGGACGTGATGATCGCGGCCAGTTCGTCGCGGTGCGTGTGCAGCAGGTGGCGGTACTCGAAGAGGATCCGCGACCGCGTGGCCAACGACGACTCCGACCACGACTGCGCTGCCTTCAACGAGGACGACACCGCGAGGTCGACGTCCGCCTGCTCAGCCAGCACGACCTGCGCGGCGACCTCACCAGTGGCGGGGTTGAAGACGTCAGAGGTCCGGGACGACACCCCGGTGGTGCGGGCGCCGTCGATCCAGTGGGGGATGGTGCTCAACGCAAGCCTCCTGGCGGTGCGGTGGTGTTGCGAACGACGAGAGAGGGAGTGAGGAGATGGCGCACGGGATCGGTGCGCTCCGAGCGGACGCGCTGCAACAACGCATCCGCGGCCAACCGGCCGAACTCGGCACGGGGCTGGTCGATCGTGGTCAGGGAGACGTGCCGCAACGCGGCCAAAGACGTGTTGTCGTACCCCACAACGGAAACATCCGAAGGAACGCGCAACCCGGCGTCCTCCAACGCAGAGATCGCACCAACGGCGTTGAAGTCGTTGCAAGACAAGATGGCCGTGGGCAAAGCATCATCCGAAATCAACGAACGAATCGCACGCGCACCAGCAGCATCGGTGTACTCGGAAGACACGACCTGGGGCTTGAGCCCGAACGACTCCATCGCGGCGACGTACCCGCGCCGCCGTGGCCCTGCCTGCGTGCCCTCACCGCCGTCTAAATGGGCAATGCGCTTATGCCCCAACGAAACCAGGTGCTCCACGGCAAGGCGGGCACCGACCTCGCCGTCGTCGTTCACGGTGTCCACAGAGGTCACCCGAGACGAGCGAGCCACCAGAACCACGGGAAGTTGCTCGGCGGCCTTGCCGATCGCGCCACCGGGAACCACCGGCGACAGCAGGATCAAACCCGCGGGGCGAAAGGAAAGCAGCGACTCCAACGCGCGCCGCTCACGGGCGGGCGAACGGCCGCCGGTGTTGATGATGATGTCGAAGCCCTGGTCGCGGGCCACCTCGTCGATGCCGTCCACGACCTCGGCGAAGAACGCGTTGTGCAGGTCGGACACCATCACGCCGAGCACGGTCGAGGTCCGCGAGGCCAACGACCTGGCCATCGCGTGCGGCGAGTACCCCAGCTCCTCCGCGGCCTTCAGCACCGCGCTGCGTCGCATCTCGCTCACCTTGGGTGAACCGCGCATCACCAGCGACACCAGTGCGCGGGACACGCCGGCACGCAGTGCGACGTCTTCCATCGTCGGCCTGACCACCTGAAACACCTCCCCTCGCGTTACGGGCAGGAAACGGACCCTTGACACCCGTGTGGCCGAAGTTACAGCATTGGAGCGCTCCAACCAATAGAGCGCTCTAACAGTTCAAGGCGATGAACAGGGGAAACCTGCGATGCGGATCGGAGTAGCGGGTGTCGGCAGGATCGGCACCATGCATGCCACCAACCTCGCCGCACTGGATCGAGTCGACGAGGTTCTTCTCTTCGACCCGGTGCCCGGCAGGGCAGCGCAGGCGTCGGCCGAGCTGACCGGCACCAAGGCGGTGGACGACCTCGACACGTTGCTGGGCAACGTCGACGGGGTGTTGCTCGCCACGCCGACGAACACCCACCCCGACATGCTGCGCGCGGCCATCGCGAAGGGCGTTCCGACGCTCTGCGAGAAGCCGATCGCGAGCGACGTCGCCGAGATGGCCGCGCTGATCGAGGACGTCGAGAAGTCCGGTGTCGAGGTGCTGGTGGGCTTCCAGCGCCGCTTCGACCCGGCCATCTACGAGCTCAACCGCCGCATCAGGGCGGGCGAGGTCGGGGACATCTACCTGGTCAGGGCCGTCGGCAACGACGCGAACCCGCCGGACTTCTCCTACCTCCCGGCCTCCGGCGGCATCTTCCGCGACCTGCTGATCCACGACCTCGACTGCGTGCCGTGGCTCGTCGGCGAACCGGTCGTCGAGGTCTACGCGAGCGGGTCCGTGCTGGTGCACCAGGCGTTCGCGGACGCCGACGACGTCGACAACGCCGTGGTGATGCTGAAGTTCGCGGGCGGCGCGCACGCCACGCTCGCCGGCGGCCGGCACGACCCGGTCGGCTACGACCACCGCATCGAGGTGCTCGGCAGCAAGGACTCGCTGGTCGCGGGCGTGGACGCGAAGACCCCGCTCAACTCGCTCGAACCCGGTGGCCACGTCGCCGGACCGGACGCCTACCCCGGTTTCCCGGAGCGCTTCCACCGCGCGTACGTCAACGAGATGAACCTGTTCACGCAGGTCATCAAGGGCGAGGTCGCGAACCCGTCGCCGGCGCGAGAGAGTTTGATCAGCCTCCGCCTGGCCGAAGCTTGTGAGCAGTCGCGTCGCACCGGCGCGCCCGTGAAGATCGAGGGGAACTGAGGGCATGGCGAAGATCGCGGGAGCACCCATCTCCTGGGGTGTGTGCGAGGTGCCGGGCTGGGGCAACGTGCTCCCGTCCGAGACCGTCCTCTCCGAAATGCACTCCCTCGGGCTCACGGCCACCGAACTCGGCCCGCCCGACTACCTCCCGGCCGACCCCGAGCAGCTCAAGACCCTCCTCAGTGGACACGAGCTCACCCTCGTCGGCGGCTTCCTGGCCGTCACGCTGCACACCGACGTGCAGTCCACTCTGGACGAGGCCGACCGCGTCGCCGCGATCCTGAAGGCGGGCGGTGCCGAGGTGCTCGTGCTCGCCGCGGCCACCGGCCTGGACGGCTACGACGAGACGCCGAAGCTCAGCGACGACGAGTGGAACACCCTCGTCGGCACCTGCGCGAAGATCCGCGAGATCGCCGCAAAGCACGGACTGCACACCGTGCTGCACCCGCACGTGGGCACCCACGTCGAGCGGGAGGCGGAGGTCGACCGGTTCCTCGCGGACTCCGATCTCCAGCTCTGCCTGGACACCGGCCACCTCCTCATCGGTGGCACGGACCCGGTCGAGCTGGCGCGCCGCTACCCGGACCGCATCGGTCACGTGCACCTCAAGGACGTGCGTGACGAGATCGCGGCGAAGGTGCGCAGCGGCGAGCTCAGTTACACCGATGCCGTGGAACAGGGCATCTACGTGCCGCTCGGGGACGGCGACGTGGACGTCGAAGCGCTGGTGAAGCTCGTCCAAGAGGCGGGCTACACCGGTTGGTTCGTCCTTGAGCAGGACACCCAGCTCAAGGACGGAAGTCCGGTGGACAAGCCACTTCAGGACACCGCGCGCAGCCTTGCGCACCTCAGCAAGATCCTCTGAAGGGACTGGAGACGATGAAGTCTCGTCTGTTCACCCGAGCGGGCGTGGCGCTCGCGGGTGTAGCTCTGCTCGCCGCCTGTAGTGGTCCCACCGGTACGCAGTCGCAGAACACGGGTGCCAACAACGCTCCGGCGGCGTCGGGTGACCTCAAGGTCTCCGTCATCACGCACGGCACCGCGGGCGACGCGTTCTGGAGCGTCGTCAAGGTCGGCGCCGAGGACGCGGGCAAGCAGCTCGGCGTCGGCGTCACCTACAACTCCGACGGCGACCCCGGCGCCCAGGCCAAGCTGATCGACAACGCCGTGTCGCAGAAGGTCGGCGGCATCGTGGTGTCGATGGCGAACCCGGACGCGCTCAAGACGTCCATCGAGAACGCCGTGAAGGCGGGCATCCCGGTCATCACCATCAACTCCGGCAGCGCGAAGAGCGCGGAGTTCGGTGCCATGGCGCACGTCGGCCAGGAGGAGACGATCGCCGGTGAGGAAGCCGGCAAGAAGCTCAAGGCCGCGGGCAAGACCAAGCTGCTCTGCGTGATCCACGAGGCCGGCAACTCTGGCCTCAACCAGCGCTGCGACGGCGCCCGCTCCGGCTTCGGCGGCGCGGTGGAGAACCTCCAGGTCGACATCTCCAACCCGACCGACATCGAGGCCCGCATCAAGGCGAAGCTCCAGTCCGACGCCGCCGTCGACGGTGTGCTGGCGCTGAACCCGCAGGTCGCCGTGAACGCGGCCGCCGCGATCAAGGGCGCGAGCTCCAAGGCGCAGGTCGCGACGTTCGACCTGAACGCCGACGTGGTCACCGCGATCAAGGCCGGCGAAGTGCTCTTCGCCGTCGACCAGCAGCAGTACCAGCAGGGCTACCTGCCGATCGTGATGCTGAAGCTCTACAAGGACAACGCCAACACCCTCGGTGGCGGCAAGCCCGTCCTCACCGGCCCCGGCTTCGTCGACAAGGACAACGTGGACAAGGTCGCGGAGTACGCCAAGAACGGCAAGAGGTAAGGAGGAGGCGGGGAGATGACCGTGACAGCCACAGCTCCACCGGCTGCCGACGAACGGCTGGGCAAGCCGAGGGCGATGGATCAGCTGATCAAACGCCCTGAGATCGGCGCCATGCTCGGCGCACTGCTGGTGTTCCTGTTCTTCTCCGTGGTCACCGAGCAGTTCCTGAGCGTGGGTGGTGCGGCCACCTGGCTGGACGACGCGTCCATGCTCGGGATCATGGCGGTCGCGGTGGCACTGCTCATGATCGGCGGCGAGTTCGACCTGTCCGCCGGCGTCATGACCGCGTCGACCGCGCTCGTCACGGCTCTCCTCGCCACCCAGCTCGGACTGAACGTCTGGCTGGCGTTGCTGGTGTCGCTCGCCTTCGCACTGGCGGTGGGCGCGCTGAACGGCTGGCTCGTGATGCGCACGGGCCTGCCGAGCTTCATCGTGACACTGGGCAGTTTCCTGGCCCTGCAAGGCCTGAACCTCGGCATCACGCGACTCGTCACCGGCAGCGTGCAGGTCTCGGGCATGCGGGAGACCGCGGGCTACGAGTCGGCGGGCTTCCTGTTCGCGTCGACGTTCCAGATCGGCGGCACGAGCTTCTACGTGTCGATCATCTGGTGGGTGCTGTTCACCGTGGTCGCGTCGACGTTGTTGATGCGCACCAAGTTCGGCAACTGGATCTTCGCGATCGGCGGTGCCGCGCAGAGTTCACGCGCGGTCGGCGTGCCGGTCGTGCGGTCGAAGATCCTGCTGTTCATGACGACGGCGTTCGCGGCGTGGCTCGTCGGCTCGATCAACATCCTGCGGTACGCGAGCGTGCAGGCGAACCAGGGCATCGGCCTGGAGTTCCAGTACATCATCGCGGCGGTCATCGGCGGCTGTCTGCTGACCGGTGGCTTCGGCTCCGCGGTGGGTGCGGCGATCGGCGCGCTGATCTTCGGCATGGCCCGGCAGGGCATCGTCTACGCCGGCTGGAACAGCGACTGGTTCCAGCTGTTCCTCGGCGTGATGCTGCTGGCCGCGGTGTTGGTGAACAACATGCTGCGCCGCCGCGCGGAAAGGGTCAGGCGATGACGTCCCTCATCGAGACCGAGAACATCGGCAAGACCTACGGCAGCGTCATCGCGCTCAGCGATGTGTCCACTGTGGTCAACGCGGGTGAGGTCACCTGCGTGCTCGGCGACAACGGCGCCGGGAAGTCGACCCTGATCAAGATCCTGGCCGGTGTCCATCAGCACGACCAGGGCTCGTTCAGGGTCGAGGGCGAGGAGATCCGCTTCTCGTCGCCCCGCGAGGCCCTGGACCACGGCATCGCGACCGTGTACCAGGACCTCGCGGTGGTGCCGCTGATGTCGGTGTGGCGCAACTTCTTCCTCGGGTCGGAACCCACCACGAAGTTCGGGTTCCTGGACCGGAAGAAGGGCAAGGAGATCACCAAGAAGGCGTTGTCGGACATGGGCATCGACCTCCGCGACGTCGAACAGCCCGTCGGCACGCTGTCCGGTGGCGAACGGCAGTGCGTCGCCATCGCCCGCGCCGTGCACTTCGGCGCCAAGGTGCTGATCCTCGACGAACCGACCGCGGCACTCGGCGTGAAGCAGGCCGGTGTGGTGCTGAAGTACGTGGCCCAGGCGCGTGATCGCGGCCTCGGCGTCGTGCTGATCACCCACAACCCGCACCACGCCTACCCGGTCGGCAACCGGTTCCTGCTGCTCAAGCGGGGTCGCGCGCTCGGCTCGTACGAGAAGTCCGAGATCGACATCAACGAGCTCACCAAGCAGATGGCCGGTGGCGCCGAACTCGAGGCGCTGGAGCACGAGCTGCGGGGTGTCGAGGCGTGACGTCGCTGGAAGTGCTGACCGTCGGCCGGGTCGGGGTGGATCTCTACCCGGAGCAGTCCGGCGTGCCGCTGGCCAGGGTCAGCACCTTCGCCAAGTCGTTGGGGGGCACCGCGACCAACGTCGCGGTGGCCGCCGCCCGCCTCGGCCGCCGTGCCGGAGTGCTGACGAAGGTCGGCCCCGACGGCTTCGGCACGTACGTCCGCGAGGCGCTGGAGGGCTTCGGCGTCTCGTCGGAGCACGTCGGCACCTCGCCGGATCTCCTCACCCCGGTGGTGTTCTGCGAGCTCAACCCGCCCGCCGACCCGCCGTTGCTGTTCTACCGCCTGCCGACCGCGCCGGACATGACGATCGGCGAGGACGACGTGCCGTGGTCGCTCACCCGTGAAGTCCCGCTGCTGTGGGTGACGGGGACGGGCGTCTCCGCCGAGCCGTCGCGCGGGTCGCAGCGGATGATGCTCGCGAACCGGGCCCGCAGCGGCCACACCGTGCTCGACCTCGACTACCGGCCGATGTTCTGGCCCGACGTCGAGACCGCGCGCGCCGAGATCAGCTGGATGCTCGACCACGTCACGGTCGCCGTCGGCAACCGGACCGAGTGCGAGGTCGCGGTCGGCACGTCCGACCCCGACGAGGCCGCCGACCGGCTGCTGGCGCGCGGGATCTCGTTGGCACTGGTCAAGAAGGGCGCCGACGGCGTGCTCGTGGCCACGCCCGAGGGACGCTGGACGGTCGCCCCGAACCCGGTCGAGGTGGTCTGCGGGCTCGGCGCCGGGGACGCGTTCGGAGGTTCCGTGGTGCACGGCCTGCTCTCCGGCTGGGACCCGGTGAAGATCGCCCGCTACGCCAACGCCGCCGGCGCGATCGTGGCGTCCCGGCTGGCCTGCGCCGATGCGATGCCGGACCAGAAAGAGATCGAGGAACTGCTGTGATCACCGATGGCCAGTGGCGCGAGCTGTTGTGGCGACGGGCCGAGGACCCCGGCTCGATCCGGCGCGCCTACCAGGCCCGCAAGCGCCGGAACTCGTTGCTGAACGGCAAGTCCACGCTGTTCCTGGTCGCGGCGGACCACCCGGCCCGAGGTGCTCTGGGGGTCGGCGGCGACCCGCTCGCGATGGCCGACCGCCGCTCGCTGCTGTCCCGCCTGCTCACGGCGCTGGCGAACCCCGACGTCGACGGGGTGCTCGGCACGCCGGACGTGATCGAGGACCTGCTGCTGCTCGACGGGTTGAACGACCGCGTGGTCATCGGCTCGATGAACCGCGGTGGGCTCGCCGGCGCGGACTGGGAGATCGACGACCGGTTCACCGCGTACGACGCGTCGTCCATCGCCACGTTCGGGCTCGACGGCGGCAAGATGCTGCTGCGCCTGGTCGACTCGGACCCCGGCACGATCCCGACGCTCGAAGGCTGCGCGCGGGCCGTCACGGAACTGGCCGAGCACGGCCTGATGGCGATGGTCGAGCCGCTGCCGTACAAGCGCGACCACAACGACAAGCTGGTGCTGCAGAAGGACTCCGCGGCTCTGTCGCGGGCTTCGGCGGTGGCCGCCGGGCTGGGCTCGACCTCCGCGTACACCTGGCTGAAGCTGCCGGCGCCCGAGGAACCCGAGGTCGTGCTGGACACCACCGCGTTGCCCGCGCTGGTGCTCGGCGGCGTTCCGTCCGAACGGCCGGAGGACGACCTCAAGTCGTGGGGGCGATCGCTCCAGCACCCGACCGTGCGCGGCCTGGTCGTCGGTCGTGCGCTGCTCTACCCGCCGGACGGCGACGTCGCCTCCGCCGTCGCCGCTGCCGCCGACATCCTCCGTACCGCAAAGGGAATCACGGAATGACGCTGCACCGTCCACACGGGACTCTGTCGACCTCGACCGACGTGATCGCGCTGGCGCCGGAGGACGCGGGCTGGACCTACACGGGCCTGCGCGTGCTGGAGATCGAGGCCGGGTGGGTGCGCACGATCGAGACCGGGGAGTTCGAGGCGTTCGTGCTGCCGCTGTCCGGATCGCTCACCGTGGAGGTCGACGACGAGCGGTACGAGCTGCAGGGCCGCGAGTCGGTGTTCACCCGCGTCACGGACTTCGCCTACGTCCCGCGCGACGCCTCCGTTCGACTGTCCTCTGAGGACGGTTGCGCGGTCGCGCTGCCGATGGCCCGCTGCGAGAACAGGCTGACCCCGAAGTACGGCCCTGCCGAAGGCGTTCCGGTCGAGGTGCGCGGCTCCGGCAACGCGACCCGCCAGGTCACGAACTTCGGCGTCCCCGGTGTCTGGGACCACGCGGACAAGCTCAACGCGTGCGAGCTGATCACCCCGGACGGCAACTGGTCCTCGTACCCGCCGCACAAGCACGACGAGTCCGAGCCGTGCGAGGTGAACAACGAGGAGATCTACTACTTCCGCATCGCCGACCGCGACGCGATCACCCCGTCCCGCACCGGTTTCGGGTTCCACCGCACCTACACCGACGACGGCACGATCGACGAGGACGTGACCGTGCGCGACGGCGACGTCTTCCTGATCCCGCGCGGCTACCACGGCCCGTGCGTCGCGGCGCCGGGCTACCCCATGTACTACCTGAACGTTCTCGCAGGTCCGGGGCCCGAACGCTCGATGGCGTTCTGCGACGATCCGGCCCACACCTGGATCCGGGACCGCTGGGCGACCCAGGAGCTCGACCCGCGTTGCCCGGTCACGACTGCCGAGGGGCGGACCAAGTGAAGCTCACGACCGCGCAGGCCCTGGTCCGCTGGATGCTGGCGCAGCGGACCGAACTGCACGACGGCACCACCGCGCCGCTCTTCCCCGGCGTCTTCGCGATCTTCGGCCACGGCAACGTGCTCGGCCTCGGCAACGCCCTGGAGGAGGTGCGCGACCGCCTTCCGGTGTGGCGCGGCCAGAACGAGCAGGGCATGGCGCTGGCCGCCGTCGGCATCGGCAAGGCCACGCACCGCCGTCAGGTGGGCGTCGCGACGTCGTCCATCGGCCCCGGCGCGCTGAACATGGTCACCGCGGCCGGTGTCGCGCACGCCAACCGCCTGCCGCTCCTGCTGCTGCCCGGTGACACGTTCACCGGCCGCGCGCCCGACCCGGTGCTCCAGCAGGTCGAGCACTTCCACGACCCGACCGCGACGGTCAACGACGCGTTCCGCGCGGTCAGCCGCTACTTCGACCGGATCACCAGGCCCGAGCAGCTGCTCTCGACGTTGCCGCAGGTGGCGCGGGTCCTCACCGACCCGGCGGACTGCGGCCCGGTGACGCTGGCGCTGCCGCAGGACGTCCAGGCCGAGTCCTACGACTTCCCCGACGCGCTCTTCGCCCCGGTCGTGCACCGCCCGTTGCGGCAACGCCCTGACCTCATCGCACTGGCCGAGGCCGCGACCGCGATCCGCAACGCCTCCAAGCCACTCCTCGTCCTCGGCGGCGGCGTCCGCTACTCGGGCGCGGCCGGCCGGGCGCTGCGGTTCGCCGAGCAGCACAACATCCCGGTCGTCGAGACCACGGCGGGCCGCACGCTGGTCCCGCACGAGCACCCGCTGCACGCCGGTCCGCTCGGCATCACCGGCTCGACCTCGGCCAACGTCCTCGCGGGCGAGGCCGACGTGGTGATCGCCGTCGGCACCCGCCTGCAGGACTTCACCACCGCGTCCTGGACGGTCTTCTCCCCGGACGCCCACCTGGTCTCGCTGAACGCGGCCCGCTTCGACGCCGTGAAGCACGGCTCGTTCGCCCTGGTCGCCGACGCCGACGAGGGCCTGCGCGAACTGACCGACGTGCTCGCCTCCTGGCAGGCACCCGCGGAGTGGTCCGCGCGCGCCGAATCCGAACGGACCAGGTGGGACGCCCACATCACGTCCCTGCGCGCGCCGACCGAGGGCCTCCCGACGTACGCGCAGGTCGTCGGTGTCGTGAACGACGTCAGCGACCCCACCGACTACGTCATGACGGCGTCCGGCGGCCTGCCCGGCGAGTTGATCGGCGGCTGGCGCGCCACCGGCGAGTCCACGATGGACGTCGAGTACGGCTTCTCCTGCATGGGTTACGAGCTGGCCGGCGCCTGGGGAGCCGCGATCGCCCACACCCGGGGCGTCGTCACCACGCTGCTCGGCGACGGCAGCTACCTGATGATGAACTCCGAGCTGTTCTCCGCTGCCTTCGCGGGCCACGGCTTCGTCGCCGTCGTCTGCGACAACGACGGCTACGCCGTGATCCACCGCCTCCAGACAGGACAGGGCGGCGCGGGCTTCAACAACCTCTACCCGGACTGCACCACGTCCCATCAGGACCCGCCGCGCACGGACTTCGCGGCGCACGCGGCGGCGCTGGGCTGCGCGGTCTTCGCCGTCGACGCGCTCGCGGACCTCGAAAGCGCTTACCGCAAGGCGCGCGAGGCAGCCGTGGCCGAGCAACGCCCGGCCGTGGTCGTGATCCGCACGCACCCGTCGTCGTGGACGGAGGCCGGGGCGTGGTGGGAGGTCGGTGTGCCGGAGGTCTCACACCGCGCGGAGACCGCCCAGGCCCGCGCAGAGGTGCTCGAAGGCAAGGCGAAGCAGGTTCGCTACCTGAGCTGAACTCCAACAGCGGATACCGCGACACCGTTCTCTGTGGTGAAGATGGCCCACAGTGAACAAGCGGATGTCCAGGCTCGGGGCGGTGGCCCTGGTCGTACTCGGTGTCGCCCTGCTGGTGCCACAGGCGTCTCCGCGATCGATGGTCTTCGGTGGACTGCTGGTCGCCGCGGGAGCCGCGCTGGCCTGGCGCCAGGTCAGGGACGGCCAGTTCGTCGACCGCTACCGCCGGGCGCTCGACCACCTCGGCAGCGACGTGGCCGGGGAACGGCTCGACGGGCTGCGGCTGCTGGAGGAGATCGCGAAGGATTCGGCGCGGAGCCGGCCGCTCGTGGACGACACGGTGGCCGACTTCCTGCGCGACCGCTCGCCGTGGCCGACCGAGGAGCAGCCGTCCGGTGAACGGCAGGACGTCGAGGCCGCCCTCGCGCTCCTCACCCGGTGGCCGACCATCGGGCTCGACCTGTCGCACGTCGACCTGCGCGGCGCCGAGCTCGGCAAGCTGGAGCTCGCGGGAGCGGTGATCCGCCGGTCCAACCTCACCGGCGCGCGGCTGCTCGGCACGTGCCTCGACGGGTGCGTGCTCGACGCCAGCGAACTGCGGGACGCGGACCTGCGCGGGGCGTCGTTGCGCAACGCCTCGCTGCGGGTGGCCTGCCTCGAAGGCGCCGACCTGCGGGCCGCCGACCTCACGGACGCGGACCTGCGCGGCGCCGACATGCGGGCCGTCAACCTGGACAAGGCCGCCCTGACCGGAGCCCGCGTGAACAGGGGCACGTTGTGGCCGCCGGACTTCACGCCCGCACGTGTCTCAGCGTCACTGTTCAGTGACTGAGACAACCCCGACGCCGGGAACAACCCGCCCCTGACCTCCCTTGAACGTTTCGTCAGGTCTCGAACGTTCTCAAGGGAGCCCTTCCGTGAGCCAGCTCTTCTCCCCGTTCACCCTCCGCTCGGTCACGTTGCCCAACCGCATCGCGGTCAGCCCGATGTGCCAGTACTCGGTGTCGAAGGAAGACGGCGTGCCCACCACCTGGCACCTCGTGCACCTGGGTTCCCGCGCGGTCGGCGGCGCGGGCCTCGTCATCGCCGAGGCCACGTCCGTGGAGCCGCGCGGCCGCATCTCGCCGCAGGACACCGGCATCTGGAACGACGAGCAGGTCGAGGCGTGGAAGCCGATCGTCGCGTTCATCAAGGAGCACGGCTCGGTGCCCGCCATCCAGCTCGCCCACGCGGGCCGCAAGGCGATCGGCGACTGGGTGCCGGTGTCGTCCACGACCGAGCCGTTCCCCGGCGGCAACCAGCCGGAGAAGCTGACCAGCACGTCGGAGATCGTCAAGGCGTTCGTCGACGGCGCGCTGCGGGCGCGGGAGGCCGGCTTCGAGGTCATCGAGATCCACGCGGCCCACGGCTACCTGCTGCACCAGTTCTACTCGCCGCTCACGAACGAGGGCAGCCTGGAGGAGCGCATCGCCCTGTCCGTCGAGATCACGGCTGCGGTGCGGGCGGCGGTCGGCCCCGACGTGCCGGTGTTCGTGCGGATCACCGGGAGCGACTGGGTCGAGGGCGCGTGGACGTCCGACGACAGCGTCGTGCTGGCACAGGCGCTCAAGGCCGCGGGTGCGGACCTGATCGACGTGTCCAGCGGCGGCATCGTCGCGCAGGCGGACATCCCGATCGGGCCCGGCTACCAGGTGCCGCTCGCCGAGGCGGTGCGGCAGAAGGCAGACGTGCCCACGGGTGCGGTCGGCCTGATCACCGAGGCGAAGCAGGCCGAGCAGATTGTGACGGACGGTTCCGCCGACCTGGTCCTGCTCGCGCGCGAACTGCTCCGCGACCCGTACTGGCCGCTGCACGCGGCGCAGCAGCTGGGTGTGGAGGTCAGGGCGCCGAAGCAGTACGCCAGGGCGTTCTGAAAGAGCCCTCAGAGTTCAAGGGCTGGGCACCGGGGTCACCGGTTGCCCAACCCTTGAACTCCGAAGGCTGAATTCAGCGACGGTAATCGTCGTAGTCGTCGTACGGGTCGTCGTGTGGCTCGTCGCCACCACCACTCCCGTTCGCCGACCTTTCATCAGTCGACAGCTCGCGCTGCAACGCAGCGAAGTCGGTCTCATGAGAGCTGTATTTGAGCTCCCTGGCGACCTTCGTCTGCTTGGCCTTAGCTCGGCCGCGCCCCATGGCTCGACCCCCTCGCACAGGGACGGGGGCGGCCGGGGGAACGGCGGCCCCACTCGTCTCGACAACTGATTCCTGGTAACTACCGTACCGTGCCGATGGGGTTCCTCGCGACGCGGTAGGCGTGAGACGTACCGCCAAATCTCGCGGTGGCCCCCGAGTGGAAGGATGCACAGGTGCCAAGACCGTTCGTCGCCTACCTACGGGTGTACGAACCGTTATCGGTGTTGGACGCGCAGCTAGCCTCCAAGGTCGAAAAAGCCCTGGAAGCAGGCCCCGTCGCCCGCTCGGAGGCAGGCGAGAGGGAACGCGAGCTGTGGTTGCGATCACAGTTGGGACAAAAGCTGCTCCCGGGCGAGTCGTTCGACGTCATGACGATCAGTCCGGCCGAGGTGCCGACCTCGGAGGCCGCGCGTGTCGGACCGGGTCCACTCGTGTGTCCCCTTGACCTCCGGGCAAGGTCCGCCGCCGCTCTGGTGGGCTTCCTGGCCACCGCGCCGCCGATCCTGCAGGACGCCGCCCTCGACCTGAGCGCCGAAACGGTCCGGGCGCGCGCGTCCGCCGTGATGGCCGAGCTCTCCGGGGGCGCGGTCCACGTGATCTCCACGACGTGGACGGTCCCGCTGCCGTGGTTCACCCTCGTCGACCCCGCCCAGCGCCGTGTCGTGCTGGCGAGCGCCCAGGACGACCCCGAACGGCAGGTGTCGTGGCGCGTGGCGATGGCGGACGCCCGGCGCAGGGTGGCGAGGTCCCTCAAGATCGTCAGGGGCTCCCTGGGCGAGGACGGGCCCGCCAAGATCCTCGCCGACACGGGCCGCTGGCTGGAGCACTTCCACCCGCACTCGGCCGTCGAGCTCGACTACGGCGGCCTGGTGCAGCTGCTGGAGGACAAGGACCTGCTGGAGGACACCTCCGCGGCCGACGTGAACGCCATCGTGGACGCCCTCGAGGCGGACGACGCCGAGGAGGTCGCGCTGCGCTACGAGACCGTGCGCGAGTTCTGGTCGGAGCTCGCCCGCAGGGAACGCCACGGCTGAAGCAGCACCCGCGCGGTCACCCCGCAGGCCGCGGCGAGCACCATCGCCGCAGGCCACGCCACGGTCGTCGCCACGAAGGCGGCGATCGGCGGGGTGATCGCGGCGCTCAGGTAGTTGGCCGAGTTCTGCATCGCGAGCGCCGTCCCGCTGCGGCCCGCCGGCGCCAGCTCCATCGCCTCGGTGACCGCGAGCCCGTTCCAGCACACGGACACGGCCGTCGTCGGGATCAGCACGGCCACCAGCGCCCAGACCGGCGCCTGGTCGAGTGCCGCGATCAGCACCAGCCCGCCGACCGTGACCAGGGAGAGGATCTTCAACGGCCCGATCCGGTTGCGCACCCGGTCCGACCACACGCCCACCCCGAGCCGGGCCGCGCCACCGATCACCTGGGCGATCGCGAAGATCGTCGCCGCCGCCCCGACCGCCACGCCGCGATGGTCGTGCAGCAACGCCACGAGCAGGGTCGTCGTCGTGAACTGCGGCACCACGAGCAGTCCGCTGGCCAGCGACAACCGCAGCAGCCTCGGGTCCTTCAAGATCAGCCCGTGGTCCGTCGACGCCCGGATCGCGCCCGGCGGTTCGCGGACCCAGATCGCCACCGCCAGCGCCACCAGGCCGGTCGCACCGGCCAGCACCACCATCGCACCCGGCACCCCTGCCAGCGCGGCCACAGCGGGCAGCACGGCGGCCGTGAGCGCCGCCCCGAGCGGCGTCGCGGTCTGCCGCACCCCGATCGCGAACCCGCGCTGGGAGGCGCCGAACCACGACATGACGGCCCGCCCGCTCGCGGCGTTGACGCTCGCCCCGAAGAGCCCGGCGCCGAGCAACGCGGCCCCGGCCACCCAGGCGTTGCCGAACGCGGCCGCCGCCAGGCACCCGGCCGCCCCCACGCCGCCGATGGTCATCACGAGCCGTTCGCCGTGCCGGTCCGCGGCGAAGCCCCACGGCACGAGCGCGATCATCGTGCCCAGGTTGACGGCGCCCAGCAGCAGCCCCACCTGGGGCAACGTCAGGTCGAAGTGCTCTCTGAGCTGGGGGCTGATCGCCGGCAGGCCGAGGAAGACGGCCGCGTTGGTGCCCTGCGCCAGAGCCCCGATGCACAGAACGACCCAGCGATACCCCATGGGGGCACGCTAGGTCGCCTGTTCAGAAAGTGGAACGGTTGTCTTATCTCTTGGGACGGTGGTGTCCGCGCTCCGCGGCCAGCAGCTCGTCGACCGAGGCACTCCCGCGCTGGTAGCGCGAGGCGATCTCGGCGTTGAGCTTGTCCACGACCACCTGCACCTCGCGCCGTCGCACCGACACGGACGCCTCTTCCGAGATGAACGTCTCCAGCACTTCGATGAGCTTGGGGTCGTCCAAGGAGCTCACGTCGGAGAGGTCCACGTCGGAGATGAGCGCCTCGACGTGCCGTTGATGCGCATCAGCCCGTGACGGCTCATGGGTCTGATAGCGACCGAGACCGGTCGCGGGACCCACGGCGTTCGTGGAGAGAATCGTGGCCAGCTGCTCTACGACGGCCGAACCACCGGAGCTGCGACGCTCCTGCTCCGCGCGCACGATGTCGATGCGCGCGTGCAACAGCCGTCGCAGGTAGGACAGATCTGTCTCTTCCTGCGCAGCCTCGTCGCGGAGCTCGCGCACCTCTACGAGCGGGCGCTGCTCGACGCCCTCCGTGTAGTCGGGGGCGAGCACCCTGTCGATTCGGCGGCGCCCGCCAGGACGCACCTCGATCACGTGTCCATCCTGCGGTAGATCCTCCTCACCCGCCAACACATCCCATGCACCAAACTTGTCTCAAATGTGCACACCCAGGAGCTTTCGCGCCTCGTCCGGTGTCAGAGCGGGTCGCTGGGCGATCTTGGACAAGCCCGCGGCACGTGCCACGAGCTGTGCGTTGTCCCGCACCGGCACCCCCCGCGAGTAGCTGATGGTGTCTTCCATACCCACTCGGAGATGCCCACCCGCACCCAAAGCGGTGAACATCACGGGAAGGGTCGTCCGGCCGATCCCGGTGGCGGAGAACGTCGCGCCGTCCGGCAGCGCGTTCACCGCGGCGACCAGCGTGGCCGCGTCCCCCGGCATACCGCCCGGCACACCCATCACGAAGTCGACGTGCACGTGCCCGCCCGCGGGCAGTCCGTGCTGGTCCAGGAGGCGCTTGAGCGACGCGAGCTGCCCGATGTCGAAGATCTCGTACTCGGGCACGATGCCGCGTTCCTGCATGCCCTTGTGCAGGGAGACGATGAACTCCCAGCGGTTCATGAACACGTCGTCACCGAAGTTGACGGTGCCCATCGTGCAGGACGCCGAGTCCGGCGCCGCCTCCAGCACGCGCAGCCGGTCGGCCTCGGGATCGTGCACCGACCCGCCGGTCGACAGCTGCACGACGAGGTTGGTCTCGGCGCGCAGAGCCTCGACGGTGGCCTTCAGGCGACCCAGGTCCAGCGACGGCTTGGCGTCCTCGCCGCGGATGTGGACGTGGATCATCGCCGCGCCGACCTGCTCGCAGCTCTGCGCCGTCTTGACCAGCTCTTCCAGGGTCACCGGAAGCTGCGGGACGTCGGCTTTCGCGTGCTCCGCTCCTGTTGGAGCGACAGTGATGAGCGTGCCCTGAGACATGTACCGGACTTTAGGGGCTCACGCCCTCAAGTTGCGAACAGCCTCTCGACCCAGTCCGGGCGTGTCCGCGGGCACCGAGTCGGGGTCGATTCGGGCAGGAACCTCCCGTTCGGGGGCTCCCGCGAGCAGCTCGGCGTCGATCGGTACAGACCGCTTGACCAGCGCCAACGCGATCGGGCCCAGCTCGTGGTGCTGCACGACGCTGCCCACCCGGCCGACCGCGCGGCCGTCCAGCGTGACCGGGTCACCGGTCTCCGGCGTGCCGTCGGCAGAACCATCCAGGTGGAGTAGGAGCATTCGCCTGGGCGGGCGTCCCACGTTGTGGACCTTCGCGACCGTCTCCTGGCCGCGGTAGCAGCCCTTGCTCAGGTGCACGGCCGGGTCGATCAGCCCGACCTCGTGCGGGATCGTGCGCTCGTCGGTGTCGATGCCCTGGCGTGCGCGCAGCGACTCGACCCGCAGCGCCTCGAAGGCGAAGCTGCCGGCCGGGCGCGCGCCCGCGTCCGTGATCCGCTGCCACCACGCCGCCTTCTCGTCCCGCGGGACGAGAAGGTCGAACGAGTGCTGACCGGGCCACGACGTGCGGCGCACGAATCCCTCGCCGAGCGCGTCGGCGCCGGACGGCACCGGGACGCCGAGCTTCTCCAGCAACGCGGGGGCGTCCGGGCCGGTGATCGTCAGCAGCGCGAACTCGGCGCCGGCGTCGCGCGGCTCGACCTTCGACCAGAAGACCATCTTCTTCAGGTACGCGAGCAGGTCGTCGACCTTCTCGACGTCCAGGAACACCGTGCCGCCGACGTTCGCGACGACCATGTGGTGCTCCAGTCGGCCCTGGGCGTCCAGGACCAGCGCCTCGGTCGCCGAGCCCTCGCCCAGCTGCTCGAAGTGCTGGCTGGTGAGCTGGTGCAGCCAGGTGAGCCGGTCCTGGCCAGGGATCGCGATGACACCCCGGTTCGAGCGGTCCACCACGACGACCGCGCGGGCGGCCGAGCGTTGTTCGGCGAACGGGTCCCCGTAGTGCCAGGCGACGCCGGCGTCGGTCGAGTCGTCGGGCGGCGGGACGGCTCCGGGGAGAGTCACTCGGTCTCCTGGTTCAGGCAGTCGCGGCAGGTGCCGGACAGGGCTAGATGGGTTGCATCAAGTTCGAACCCGTCCCGAGCCCGCAATGTTCCGACCAACGGGTCGAGAAGCTCACACGGGATCTCCTGCACCGCGCCGCACATGTGACACACGAGGTGCACGTGCTGGTGATCGTCGACCGAGTAGCTCGGCGCACCGTGGCCCAGGTGCGTGTGCCGCACCAGTCCGAGCCGGTCGAGCAGGTCGAGCGTGCGGTAGATCGTCGTGATGTTGACCGTCGGCGCCGTCTCCTGGACGCGCTGACAGATCTGCTCGGGTGTCGCGTGTTCCAGCGACCTGACCGCGTCCAGCACGAGCTGACGCTGCGGCGTCATCCTCATGCCGCGGTCGTGCAGCGTTTTGCGCAGCCCTCTTGCGGTCTCCACGCACCTGATGTTAGTAGGCTCGTTCCATGCGCGTGCTGGCACTGCTCGACGGAACCCTCGCTGACCCCGACTCGCCGCAGATCCGCGTCGAGGACCTCGGACTCATGCGCGGTGACGGCGTGTTCGAAACGATCCTCGTGGTCGACGGGAAGCCCCGCGAACTCACGCCCCACCTGGACCGGCTCGACCGGTCCGCGGCCATGCTCGACATGGCGCCCCCTCCTCGTGCGGAGTTTGAGCGCGCGGTCGAGCTCGTGATCGGCAACTGGGCCGGTGGCGCCGAGTTCGCCCTCAAGCTCGTCTACACCCGCGGCGTCGAGGGCGGCGACGGCACGCCCACCGGCTTCGCACTGGGCATGGAGATCGGCGCGAAGGTGCTCAAGCAGCGCGCCGAGGGCCTGTCCGCCGTGACGCTGGACCGCGGCATCGACGCCGACCTCGCGTCGCGCGCGCCGTGGCTGCTGCTGGGCGCCAAGTCGCTGTCGTACGCGATCAACATGGCCGCGCTGCGCGAGGCCGACCGCCGCGGTGCCGCCGAGGTCGTCTTCACGACGTCGGACGGCTCGGTGCTCGAAGGCCCGACCTCGACGCTGATCCTGGTGCGCGGCAAGACGTTGGTGACGCCGCCGTCCGAGCTCGGCATCCTGCCCGGCACCACGCAGTACGCGCTGTTCCGCGCCGCAGAGCGCGCCGGCTGGACCGTCTCCGTGGAGCCGATCCAGACCAGCGAGCTCTACGACGCCGAGGGCGTGTTCCTGGCGTCCAGCGTCCGCAAGATCACGCGGGTGAACGTGCTGGACGGCAAGCAGCTGGCCGACTCGTCGGCCCTGCTCACCGAGCTGCAGGGCCTGTACGAGTCGGAGTACTGAGAAGGGGCGCGGCCGCGCCCCTTCCGGTCAGCGGAGTCCGGCGTCGACCGCGGCCATCAACGGGCCGCGGTCACCCGACATCTCCCAGAACATCGCGCCCAGCAGGTTCTTCGACTTGAGCCAGGCGGTCTTCTTCTGGATCGACCAGGCGTCGTCGAAGGTCCACCACTGGTTGCCGGTGTAGCAGGACGTCGCGACCGCCACCTCGTCGTGGAAGACGGTGCAGTTCGGCACCGACGCGACCAGGTTGGCGTACCCGCGCGTGCCCGACTCCTCCGGGAACTGACCGGGAGCCGCACCTCCCGCGGTCTGCCACTCGCCGTTCTTGCCGCCGTTGGCCACGTTCTGCCAGCCGCGGCCGTAGAACGCGAGCCCGAGCGTGATCTTGCGGGACGGCACGCCCGCGTCGAGGTAGGCCTGCACGGTGCTCTCGACGCTGAACTTGGTGGTGTACGGGTCGTCCGGGTCCGGGTAGAGGTTGCCCTGGTGACCGGTCCGGTTCGGCTCCCACGAGTTGTCGCTGCCGGAGCCGTGGAAGTCGTAGCCCTGGACGTTGAAGATGTCCATCGACTGCGCGACCCGCCCGAGCTCCCAGCCGGCCTGGATCTTGCCGGGGTCGGCCGGGGTGAACGCGGTGAGCTGGTAGCGCTTGCCGGTCGTGGTGCTGTAGGCGTCCATCTGCCGGCGGAACTCCTCGATCAACAGGGTGTTGTTGACCTTGTCCTGCGGCCCGAAGTGGTTGCCCGCGTGGCCTTCCGCGCCCGGCCACTCCCAGTCGAGGTCGAAGCCGTCGAAGATGTTCGCCGCCGTGCCTGGGCCGCCCGCACCGTTGTAGACGGGCAGGTTTCCCTTGAGGTAGACGTCGATGCACGACGCCACGAACTTCTTGCGCGCCGCGTCCGTCGCCGCCACGTCGGAGAAGTACTTGGAGTACGTCCAACCGCCGAGCGAGATCAGCACCTTGAGGTTCGGGAACTTGGCCTTGAGCTTCTTGAGCTGGTTGTAGTTGCCGCGCAACGACTCCCAGCCGCTGTCCGCCACTCCGTCGACGGACTGCGCCGCGCTCATCGGCCTGCTGTAGTCGGCTTCCGCGTCACCCGCGCCGTCACCCTGGTTCGGGTCCTGCGGGTTCGGGCTGGTGCCCTTCGTGACGCCGTGCAGACACGTCAGGTTGACCGGGTCGATGTTGCCGAACGCGTAGTTGACGTGCGTCATCTTCGCGGCGTCCATGTCCTTCACGAAGTACTGGCGTCCGTAGATGCCCCACTGCACGAAGTACCCGACACGGGCATAACCGCCGACGATGTCACCGGTGCGTTCGTTCAGCGCGTTGCTCGGCTGGGACACGTTGTCGTAGATGTCCCTTGCCCTGACGGTGAACGTGTAGTTCGTGGACGGCGAGAGGCCTGCGATCACCGCGGTGGTGCCGGTGACCGTCGTCTTGACGGTGCTGCCGACGTAGACGTCGTAGTTCGCGACGCCGCGGTTGTCCGTGGAGGCGTTCCAAGCCAACGTGACGCTGCCGGCGTCCTTGGCCGTCGCGCGCAGGTTGCCCGGCGCGGTCGGCGGCGTGGTGTCGTCGGCGGGGTTGTTGGTGGTGACGCTGACGGCGTTGCTCGCGGGGCTTTGCGTGCCCTTGGAGTCCTTGGCCCGCACCGTGAACGTGTACGCGGTGTTCGGGGTCAGGCCGGTGATGGTCGCGGACGTCGTGGTGGAGGTGCCCACGACGTTGGTGCCGCTGTAGATGTCGTAGCTCGACACCGGTAGCGAGCCGGACGTGGAGGCGTTCCACTGCAGGCTGACCGAGCGGGTGGTCTTCGTCGGCGACGTGAGGTTCGTCGGCGCGGTCGGCGGGGTGTCCGCGCTGCCGTCGCAGTTGGCGTTGCTGATGCGGCACGTCACCGGGTCGACGTTCTGGCTGATGGAGAACGTCGGGCTGTACGGCTCAGTGGTCGCGCCGGGGTTGATGGTCTTGTTGTAGTAGGCGGGGGTCACGGTGACCTGGGTGCCGTTCTGCGCGACCGTGCCGTTCTGGCCGTTGCTCACCGTCACGCCGTTGGGCAGCGTGAACTGGATGGACCAGTCCGTGACGGCGGCACTGCCGTGGTTGCGCACGACGAACTTCGCGCTGCCTCCGGCGACCGAGTACTCGGCGGTCAGCCCGGTCGGAGGCGGCGGTGCCGTGCCACTCCCGTCGCACGCCATGTTGTTGATGGTGCAGGAGGTCGGGTCGACCGCCTGGGTCATCGAGAACGTGGGGCTGTACGGCTCGGTGTTGCGTCCGGCCGGCAGGTTGTTGATGTAGAAGGCAGGAGTGAGCGTCACTCTCGTGCCGTTCTGGGTGATCGTCGCGTTCTGCGGGTTGCTCGCGGTCACCCCGGCGGGCAGGTCGAACTTGACCGACCACCCGTTGAGCGCGGTCGTGCTCGCGTTGGCGACCACGAACTTGCCCGTCGTACCGGAGCGGGAGAAGGTCGCGGTGATACCCGTGTCGGCCTGTGCGGGGACAGCCAACGCGAGGAGCGCGACCAGACTTGTTAACAGGGCAGGGATTCGGCGCATGCGGAACTCCAGTTTGGTAGAGATTCCGCGGCGGCCTGGTGGTCACGGTATTTGGTCTGGACCACTCCGTCAATGGCTGCCGGCGTCAGTCGACGGGCCTGAACCGGATGGTCGTCCCCGGCCGCGCCTGCCCGAGAAAGCCCAGGTGGTGGTGGTCGACGACGCCGATGACGGGGTAGCCGCCCGTCGTCGGGTGGTCGTTGAGGAACACCACGGGTTGCCCGTCCGGCGGCACCTGCACCGCGCCGGTGATCATTCCTTCGCTGGGAATCTCCCCGTCACGACGATTCAGCTTGGTCCCCTGCAGCCGCGCGCCGACTCGGTTGCTGCGGTCCGACACCGTCCACACGCCTTGGCGCAGCTGGCTTTCCGCGTCGTCGAACCAGTCGTCCCGCGGGCCGAGCCTGATCGGGATGACCAACGTTTGCAGGGCTTCGGCGGGAAGCACGACATCGGCGTGGTTCGGTTGGCCCGGCGTCCCAAGTCTTAGGACGTCGTTGTCCCGCAACGGGTCTGGACCGATTCCGCTGAGCAGGTCGGTGGACCTGCTGCCCAGCTCCTCCGCCGCCTCGATGCCGCCGGAGAGGGCGACGTACGTGCGCAGCCCGGTTTCCGGCGTGCCGATGGTGACGCGTTGTCCGGCGGCGACGAGGAGTGGCTGGTGCGAGTCCCTGAGCCTGCCGTCGACGTGGACCCTGGTGCTGGGCCCGGTGACCGCGATGGTGCAGGCGGTCCCGGCGCGCAGCTCCGCGCCACCGAGGAGGAGCTCCAGTCCGGCGGCGCTCTCCTCGTTGCCGACGAGGCGGTTGGCGAGCTTGAGGCTGTGCTGGTCGAGCGCGCCGGAAGGGGGGACGCCGAGGTGCGCGTGGCCCGGTCGGCCGAGGTCCTGGACGAGGGCCTGGGGACCGGTCTTGAGGACGGTGATCGTGCGGGGCGCGGTCGTGCTCATGCGATCACGAACCTGACCTGGTCGCCCGGCTGCATCAGGGCCGGGGTCTCGGCCCTGGCGTCGAACAGGGTGATCTCGGTGCGCCCGATGAGCCGCCAGCCGCCCGGTGTGGCCCGCGGGTAGGCCGCGGTGAACTCGCCGGCGATGCCGACCGAGCCCTGCGGAACCTTGGTCCGCGGCGAGTCGAGCCGGGGTTGCTGGAGGACCTGCGGCAGTCCGGTGAGGTAGGCGAAGCCCGGCGCGAACCCGCAGAACGCGACCTCGTAGGTGGCGGCGGTGTGCTGCTTGACGACGTCGTCCGGCGTCGTGCCGGCTGTCTCGGCGACCAGTTCGAGGTCGGGGCCGTCGTAGATCACCGGGATGGTGATCTCGCGCGGGTCCGTTTTCGGCGCGGTGCCGAGGTCGACGGTCCGCAGCACCTCCCTGACCCGGCCGAGCGCGCCCTTGACCAGCACCGTTCGCGCCGCCGGGACCAACTCCTCGACGCCGTCCAGGTGCTCGAGGGCCGCGCGCACGGCCGCCACCTCGCTCAACGAGTCGACCTCGACCAGGAGCGCGTCGGCTCCGCAGCGCCGCAGAAGCATGCACCCATGCTACGGGGAATCGTGGGATTGTTGAACAATCCGACACGCAGATCGTTGAACAATCCGGCGATCCAGCAGTGTCAGGAGTGCCGCGATCACGCCGGACCGATCACCGATCCGGCGTCCACCAGACCTCCGGCGAGCTAGCCGACGATGCGCTTGAGGTGAGCCGACGCGTGCGGCTGCATCTCCTGGCCCACCATGGCGCGCTCCTCGACGTACGCGAGGTCGCCGTTCACCACGCCGTACAGGCGCTGAGCGGCCTTGACCTCCTTGGCCGTGGCGGAGCGGATGACGGCGTCCGTCTCGAACTCCCACGACGTCTGCGTGCGCACCTTGCCGTAGTACAGCTCCACGATGCCCGTGTTGTGCGTCAGCAACAGCTCGATCGAGTCGTCCGGCTGCGGCCGCCAGAACCCCTGCTCGCGAGCAGCCGGCCGAATGACCTCGCCGGCCTCGTTGAGCAGCCAGGACCGCGCCTCGTAGACGAGGAACGGCCGCCCGTCGTGGGCGAACGTGATCTGCTGGCCGAAGCGGAACGGCCCCTCGATCGTTGGGTAGACGATCTCGCCCTCGCCTCGCCACACCCCGACCAGGGGAAGGACGCCCAGCAGGGCGTCGTTCAGGTCCGCACCCTCGCGGAGGTTCGCCGTGTCGCCGGGAATCGGCATGTCGGCGAACTGCGGGAGGTTGCGTTCCCTCGTGGCGGCCGCGCGTTCCTCGGCCAGGCGGATGGCCTCGTCGCCGCTGCTCATCGCTGGTCGGAGTAGAGGCGGTAGACGACGTAGCCGGCGAACCACATAACGGCGATCGTCACTAGCACCAGGAGTCCGGTGAAGATGTGTTCCACGGGGAGAGGATATCTCGGGCGGGTTGACGTGCAGGGTTGTGGTGGTGGACGACACCGGGTCGCGTCGGTTGGCGTGCCGCGCCGGTTGAGTGGGTCGTCCCCCTGTTGCGTTGGCGGCCGGCGGTTTGTGCGTGCGTAGGTGGGCGCGTTGGGCTGGCCTGTTCCTGTTTCAAGCGCGGGGCTCCGCCCCGGACCCCGCCAATCTGATCAAAAGCCGGGGCCAGCGCCCTCGGCGGGTTGATGGCACGCCTGTTGGTTTGGGCGGCTTGCTGTTGCGTTGTTGGTTGCGTTGGTGGGGTGGCTTCGTCACGAGTCGAGCCAAGAGCGGGCCACATCAGAGGAGGGGTGTCAAACGGACGAAGAG